>CAKQNH010000298.1 GCA_934255105.1 uncultured Pirellulaceae bacterium | reverse complement strand
CATGTGATTCGATCCCCCAATAAAACAAAAGCCGAGATTTTTAGATTAGCAAATCTGCGATGCGTCGTCGTGCCAAGACGACTACAGGATCCTTCGGAAACTCTCTCTGCGGCCCTCTGCGTCTCTGCGTCTCTGCGGCCTCTGCGTTTAAATAGGCGACTATCAATGCCAGAGACTTAGCATAGTGTCGGGAGGCGACGAGCGACGCAGTTTTCCTAGTACCAAAGCCCTCTGTCTCGACAAAGTGCTGTGGCCCCAAGATTCCTTGCCCAACCCCTTCTTGGATTCCAGAACCTCGGCTCAGTTTTCGCGCAGAGATCGCAAAGGCTTTTAACGCAGAGATCGCAGAGACGCAGAGGGCCGCAGAGAAGCGAAGACAGCACTCTTTCCCCTGGGGCTCTCTTTTTCTAATCATGAGTCCAGGGAGAAAACACGCGACCATGCATTTCCACCTGCTTAACACCGATTCGTCAGGCCACCCAGAGGGAGAGGATCCAGTGCGCGCAGAATTATTGCAAGAAGATCGATGGGTAAACGGGCAGGAGTCCCGTTCTACGGGGAAGCGGGTGGTGGGGTAACGGTCGCTGGCGACTTGTCTTTGGGGACTACTTGCAGTACCAAACGCACTGGCGTCCCCTTGGCCGGAATGCGATCGGTGAAGGCGACAAACATCAGCCCCGTGTTGGCATGAGTGCTCTTGAGCGGCACGTCGAGCGTGGCGGTGCTGAAATTCGAGACGCAAATCAAATCGCCACTTTCAGCTTGGTAGTGCTTCTTGCCAGTGTCGGGATCCTCCCAAAACATGCTCCCTGCGAATACAAAATTGGGTTCCAATATTTCGTCTTTGCTTCCCATGACGCGCAACCATTTTCGAACATCGGTGTGCGTTTGCTCGCCGTCTGGTTTGTACCACAAAACGTTGATTTGAATCTCGCTGCCGCTGGGAGGTTCGTAGGTAGGCTGCCACTGCACGGGTTTGCCCGATTTAGCTCCCACCGCCAGCAGGCCGGCATGCACAGTTTGCGCTTTGCAAAAGGTAGCTACAATTGATTCGTGCTCTTTGGTTCCGACGGGACAAGCCAGCATCTCCAGCGCACCTTCGCGCAAGGCAATGTACCCATCGACCACGACGCGCTGCTTGGCTCGGTCCACCCACACTTGGTCCTTCGGATCCAGACGCACCATCCCCGGTGGGTCGCCAAACAACTTGGCCTTTTCCGCCAAAATCTTTTCGCGTCCTTCCCATTGGGCTTGTAGCGCAGGGGAACTACCCAGGCTAGTGGTTAGTAGCGACAGGAGGGCCAGGTGGATGAGAAAACGCTTCATGGGTCTGCTTCGTGCGACTGTGTTGGCTTGCGACTGTGTTAGTGAGCGGTGGCGTAATTTCGCGGTGGACAATCAAAGTTGACAGAGTGACTTTGACAAGCCGGATTGGGCAAGCACAATGAGGTACAAATTGTTTGCAAAAGAGAACCACCGCTTGAAGCAGCATTTAAGGTGCTGTACGTTGCGGCCTCAGTTCACCGTATTACTTCGTGTTCCATTCACGGGCATGTCCGGCGCATGTACATGCTGCCGATGGCATAGTATACCACTTTTCCCGTTCGAACATATTGCTTCACACATAATCGTCGCTATCGCCCATAGCGTGGATAGAAACCAGAAACGAGTACCTAAATGGACTGGATAAACCCTCGTCATGTGGCCGTCACCGACTCCTCGAAACCCTCCAGTAGACGTCCACGTGGTAAGGCAAGTCATAAAAGTCTCCCGGCAAGAATGAAAACGATGAGCAAACAAGTGACAGCCGCCATGGCCCAACCGCTCGACGTCTGGACGGCCGCTTACGACCACGAGCTATCGCAATTGAAGTGGCCACGCGGTGTCAGTCTCGAGAATACCTTTCTGTGGTCCACGTTGATGCAGGAGCAGGCCGAGGTGCTGGTGCGAGCGGGTCTGTCTGCCAAAAAACTAGCGGCCATCGTCTCCGAAAGCACGCCCCGCACCGACCAGGAAAAAGCAGCCCAACTGTCGGAGGTCATTGGTTTAATGGACCAACCGCTAGAAAGCGTGGCTTTCGGGTGGTTGCAAACCGCCGATGCGTTTCCAAAGTCCGCCCTAGGTATCTCAGCTCTGGCGTGGCATCTGCCTGAACATGCGCGTCGGCCCGGCAATGAATGGTTGCCCGAGTGGATAAAGACGCTGGTAGAACGCATCATTACCTACACGCCTGACCTGGAGGAATCGGTCATGTGCCATCTGATTCTGCAGTGCGAACTGCCGCTGCTGATCGGCGTGGCCACGTCCGGTTCGCAACGCTCGGTGCTCAACACGGCCAGCGAGGCGATGGACCACTTGGCGGAGTACTTGGAACGTAGCCACGAGGCTCCCGCGCCGTGGCTAGCCCATGGTGCCACCTACCTGCGCGCTGCGCTCGCCAGCGTCATCCGCTGCCGCGGGTTGGCCGATTCTTTGAGCTTGCGGAAGTGGTATCCACCGCAGCAGCGCGCGCTTAGTGAACTGCTCAAGCACGCTTGCCGTTGGGCGCGGCCCGATGGCACACAACTATTGGCCGCTGGACACAATGCACCGCGATCCCAAGCCATGTGGCAAGCGTTGGTGAAACAGACACGCAATCCCAAGTCGCTGCAGGCGGCGATGCAACTGTCTGGGCTGCTGCCAGCCACTTCGGCCAAGGACGCTGCTACCTTAAAAGCTCCGCCGCTGACTGACTACTGCGACGATGCGGCCTGCGTGGTCATGCGGAGCGATTGGCGCGGCAAGGGGGTCTGCTTCGCCCTCGATTTTTCCGACAGCGAAATTTGCATCGAGGCTCTGGGGAAGAAAGGCACACCCGTGCTGGCGGGCCAGTGGACCGTGCAGGTCGCCCTAGATAGCCAACCTCAAATGCAATTGGACGAATGGGCCGAGGTGTGCTGGTTCAGCGACGATGACGTAGATTACTTGGAGCTGGAAGCCAAGTTCGGCCAGCACGCACGAGTGCAGCGGCAAGCCTTATTCCTCCGCGAGGATCGCATGTTGCTGCTGGCCGACGCCATGCTGTGCGAGCAAGCGGGCGCATGGTCGATTCACTCGCACATCCCGTTGGCCGGCGACGCGAACTTCCAACCCGCCGAGCGAACTACGGAAGGTGCGATCGCTACTGCCAATGGCACGCATTACCTGACGCTCCCTCTGCACCTGCCCGAGTGGCGACGCCAGGCCACCGCTGGCAGCCTGGCAGCCGACCACGAGACGTTGATCTCTGAACATCAAGCCCAAGGTCAACGCCTGTACGCTGCCACCTTGATCAGCTTGCGTGGCTCGCATGCGAAGAAACCCGTTACCTGGCGGCATTTAACGGTCGGCCAGGATCTGCGGATTGTCGCCGCCGACGAGGCGGTGGCCTTTCGCGTACAGATCGGCAACAAGCAGTGGGTGTTCTATCGCTCGCTGGAAAAACCTCTGCGCAGGACCGCGCTCGGCATGCACACGCTGTCCGAGTTCTTCGCTGGTCGATTCGATGCCGACGACGGCAATCTTGAACCGCTGTTAGAAGTTGAGGCAAGCGCTTAGCCATGCAACCCGCATCGGACAAAACCGCCGCTATGATACGCGACAATTGGCGACGCATCTGTGACGAAGTAGCTCAGGCCTGCCACGCCGCCGGTCGCCCAGCGGACCAAGTGCATGTGGCTGGTGTCACCAAATACGTCGGACCTGAACTAGCCTGGCAACTATACCAAGCAGGCTGCGATATCTTGGCGGAAAATCGACCGCAGACGCTGTGGGAGAAAGCTGAATACTTCGCTCACGAGCAACCCTCTGTACGGTGGCATTTGATCGGGCACTTGCAGCGCAATAAACTGAAGCGTACGCTGCCGATTATCGACCTGCTTCATTCGCTCGATAGCTTGCGACTGGCCGAAGCTATCGACGCGGAGGCAAGCGGTTCGGGTCGTCGATGCCGCGTTCTGTTAGAGGTCAATGTCACGCAGGATGCCAGTAAAACCGGCATGTCCATCGAACAAGTTCGCGGCATCTTGGAACTGGCTGACAAGCTGCCGGGAATCGAATTCTGTGGCCTGATGGCGATGTCCAGCCTGGATGCGAATGCAGACGATGCGAGGCGCGAGTTCGAAAGCGTCCGCGAGCTACGCGACCAACTGCAACGCGAGTTTGCGGGCCAGGCTAGCTTGACTGAATTATCGATGGGCATGAGCGGAGACTTTCGCGCAGCCATCGCCGCCGGTGCCACGCTCGTCCGCATCGGCTCAAGCCTGTTCCAGGGCGTATTGTAAAGCCAGCCTACTACTAGCTTCAAAGCCTCTGTGGCTTGGTGGCTAATAAACCGGCCTTCCGCGCGGCAAATAACCGCACTTATCAGGCTTCCGCAATTTCCTGACCAATATCCAGGTCAGCAAAGAAGTCCTTCACTCGGGCGGTGAATTCAGGTAGAGCGACTCCACCATCGATCGCTTCCGTTTCGCCCAGGACTTGCACCGCGGTTGGAGAAGTGTACACAGCCACCGACCGGTTCAGACAATCGACCATCCACACCACGTCCACTCCGGCATGAAAGTACTCCATGCGTTTGCGCGCCATTTCCGCGATCGTATTTGCCGGGCTCAGTACTTCAACCACTAGGTTTGGCGCGATCTGCGGATACGCCTGACTGGGCATTCTGCCTTGAGGCAATCGATCCCGTGCGACAAACGCAACGTCCGGACCTCGTGTTGAGGAGAGCAGTTGAAAGAACCCATCCGCGCCAGACACCAGACCGAGGCTTTTCTTGGACACATACCAGCCAACGATCCGTAGAATTGTGGCGGCGACCACGGATTGTTCGTATCCCACAGCTTTCTCCACCAAGGTTCCATCGACTAATTCGCAGAGGCTGCCGTGTTGATGTGCCACCATCAAATCGTCCATGGTGGCTTGGCCCGGCGATGGAGTGAGCCACACGCGATTTGCTGAAACACGCCCTAGCAAGGCCAAGTGGTCATCGAGAGTGACCGGTAGCGTGCTGTTGATGCTCATGGACACTTTCTCCGTTGGGCACTTCTTGTCAGGCAATCTCGGTCAATTGCCAAATGTGCTGCAAACATACATTGTTACTGTTCGTAGTTATCCAATATAGTCGTTGATCGCTCCGCCGATCATTGTTCTCAGTCGTTGATCGCTCCGCCGATCATTGTTCTTCGGGAATGGCAAATCGCTAGCGTCAACACATTTGCCAGGCACCCAAGCGACTGATCGGCGGAGCGATCAACGACTATGGCGTGAACAGCTAACATACATTGTAGCACATCCGGCAAACGCTTTATTAACGCTTGCTTTTAGCCTTCGCCGCGTCAGGCTTCACTGACCGCACGCTTGTGCTCCAACATGCGGCCATTGTAAGCCGCAATGGTCTCCTTGCGGCGTAACACGCCCAGGATCTGCTGACCATCGTCGGGTGAAACGACGGGCAGTTCGTCGATGTTTAACGCAGTAAAACGCGTTAAGGCCGTGTTCAAGTCATCCTGCGGAGTGATCGTAATCACAGGCGAATTCATCACGTCGCGGGCAATCGCAATCTCCCAAATCGTGTCATCAAATAGGTATGAGCGAACGTCCTCGGCGGAAAAGATGCCAAGCAGCCTGTCTTCGGTGTCAACCACCGGAAAGTAACGCTGAGACGTCTTGGACAGCAAGTGAACGATCTCATTCAAGCTGGTCCCCTCATGCACCAGACATAGCTTGCGCTGATGTTGATAAACATCCTCCACGCGCATCCCTTCTAGCACGTCGATAATGAAATCGCCACGGTGAGCGGGCGAATCCAATCGCGATGGAACCTGTTTGGTATACAGCTTCCAGGGTCGCATCATCAGGAAGCACAACGTGGAGACCCACATGGCTGGCAACAACAATTGATAATTGCCCGTCATCTCCGTGACCATCATTATGGTTGAAAAAGGTGCCTTTGCACAACCGGCAAAAAACCCTGCCATACCCACCACAGCAAAGGCTGAAGGTTGATTAACCAACCCCGGCATGACGGCTTGTAGCCCCTTGCCCACCGCACCACCCAGGCAACCGCCAATCACGATTGACGGTCCAAAGATCCCACCCGAGCCACCCGAGGCAATCGTCAGTGACGTGGTGATCATTTTGATAAACCCCACCGCCAGCAGCGTCGAGATGGCCAGGTGCTCCGGTCGTGAAAACGCCTCTTGCAACATTCCATAGCCGCCACCGAGCACCGACAGAAGATCAG
>CAKQNH010000297.1 GCA_934255105.1 uncultured Pirellulaceae bacterium | reverse complement strand
ATGCTGGACTACGACTTTGCCGCTGCCTGCTTCGGTCAGCGTCAGCCTCACTCGGTGGCTGTCCGCATGCACGGTGCGTGTCCCCATCAGACTGAGAGATATCGGCAGCGACCGACGTGGCAGCGTGACGACCTGCGCGACGTCGGCCCTGGCGATTACCGGTTCGGTGAAAGCCAGCAAGCGAATGTCGCCAATATCAATGGTCAACTTCGTCTGGTCGGGGAAGTCACTCTCTGAGATGAAAATCTGCGCATACGAAACCGATTTCCACGGCTCAGCACCGACCGCCGCCTCACTCATCAGATCAGCGATTGGAAAGCGCAACGGAATCCACACCTGCTGACGGTCCCCCAGGTCTCGTCGAGTTTCGACCAACCGTGCGCCTGAGGTGTGAGAACCGATGGTGAAGCCTAGCGGGGTAGAGTCGTCAGCCACCTCGTCGCGATCAGAATCCACGCGCACCGTGAACTCAAGCAAATCCCAGGCCGCAAGATTGAGTTGGTCCTTGGCAAATTGTCTCCGTATCCGCGGCCAACCGACCGGGTAGGATCCCCCCTCCCCGCCATCGAGCTGATGGTTGATCCCAACCCTCCAGCGCATCCCCGGCCTGCCATCGTGGCCCGCCGCAGGGCTCACCTCGATCTGCCCCTCCTTGGTCGCGTTCTTCCACTGGGTGAAATCCTGGCCGATATCCTCAATCCGCACCTTGCCCGAAGCCATCGCCCGCTCAATCGGTGTGGAAGCTGTCGACGCCCGTTCGGCATCCGGAGCGGCGTCTACGGTCACCGATGGTGCATTCCCTTTGCGAATTGCCGGAAAGGCAAGCAGCTCTTGGATCGCTTGCGCCAGTGCCCAACGTCTAGCGTTGAACTCGTCCGACGGCCACATGCCATCTGCAAGATACTTTTGTTGCACTTCAATCGCGTCCCACGTCTGCTGCAATCGTGCCTTAGCCCGCGTGACGGCTGCCCGACAATTTTCGTCCCGGCTCCCCTCGCGTTCCCACACCGCTTGTTGCAAAGTGTAGATGTAGCGCGCATCGTCATAACCCTCGCGAAAGCACTCCCAGTAGATAGCTGGAATCACTTCGCCGTCGTCACCAATGCGGACACCACAACCCGATTGTTTCCCTCGCAGGTAGTCGAACGGATCGGGTGGCATTGTCCATGACCAGTGCCAGGGAATGAGCGTCGTGTACCCACTGCGCCAGAAGCCGAAGCCATAGGTCATCCGGCCTCCCTTGCACATCACCAGCGGGCTCTTGATCTCGCCTGCATTATGATTCGGGTAGCTCCAGAACTCGTGTTGGCTCTGAGCGATAATCTTTTCGTATGGCATTGAGTAGGGCTGTGAACACCACACGTCTACGTAAGGTGCATAGTCGACCGCGTCCGCAGACAGAGGGTCCTTGGTCGCGTAGGTTCGCACGCCAGCATCCTTCAGCGCTTTGTAAACTCGCCAGCCGAACTCCTTGTGCGACGCGGCGACTTCATCGATAGGCGCAAAAACCATCTCGGGCCAGCCACGTTTTTTGCGCTCGGCTTCAAACGCGCGGTACGCCTTGGTGACGTTGGCATAGAACTCCGGCGGCGGCATTTTCTCTATCCGCCAATGGCTCTCCACTTTTCCTCCGGGCGTCATCTTTCGATAAAGCCCATCGATCCCGCCCGTCACCGGAATCGGCCCCTTCAAGCCAGCAGCCATCATTCGCTGGATTTCATCACCATGGATCATCTCCAAGCGCTCACTATTCTGGTCATACCAAATGCTGAGTGTCGGCATCATGTCCAGTCCATAGTCTCTCATCGCTTGGTATTCGTTCGCGGTCGCCTTGTCGATGAAGGCTTGTTCCTTGTCCGCAAACGCCGTCCTGCTTCTGGCGTAATAATAGGCCGAATAATGCTTAGCCGGATCCTGCTTTAACGAGTAGGGCAATACTCTCAGCGACAGCGGCAGCTCCACAGGCGTTGTCGCGATATCATCTGACACAGTTACGGTTCCACGGTACATCCCGGCCGGCGCACCTGAAGGTACATGTACGGTAAGCCACCAACGTTGGCATTCCTTCGCCGTCGACGAATGTTTCGTCACCAGCTCCAGCAGTTCCGGCTGACGTCGATAGGTTTCGCGGGACGTGTAGCGTGGGAACCCTATGTTCCAATAGGTAGCCAGACGAACGCTGATGTGCTCGGCACCAATTTCCCCGCCAGCGCTTTTCAGATTGGAAACCCGCACCTTCAAGTTCATCAAATCCCTCACCGGGTAGATACTGAAAGTAAACGGTTCGAACTCGTCCTGCGCGGCGAACGCTTGCAAACTGGCGACCCGTTCATGTGCTTGCGGCAACGTGTTGGGATAGACCGGCTCCATAATCGGGCGTTGAAACAGAATGAAGCCGCGGTTTTGCTCCACTTCATTGAGCACTGGCTCCGCGGCCGTTTCGACAAATGGCATTTCCCGATACCCATCAGGGACCGTCGGCTGTTGCCGCGCTAGGCGCTCCTGCGCAGAGGTCAGGCCACTTGCGGCTATCACGAGACACATTGCCCAAGCCTGGATTTTCATTTCCATCTTCCTTTGAATTGCCAGCACCGTTTCACGGGTTCCGAATTTGAACGGACACTCTTAATCAATACCCTACTCTCAATCTTAATTCAACTGAGCAGCATCGCTCATCATGGGCAGCAGTTGGCTGACAACCAGCGGCGGTGTTCATCAAATAGCGGCTTACTTCCCTCAAAATTTTTTTCCTAATCCCGGCCAGTTACAACTCAGATTGGCTAGTGTCCAAGCCCGTTGTGCTATAACGGTGGTGATGTGCATTCGTTCGCCCCCGCACGCTCCTCCCATCGGAATCCCACCATGAAAGTTTTACACTTGGCCAATTCCGGATTGACCGGCTTCTTACTGAACGCGCTGCTGCTCAATGTGGTTGTGTGGTCCATCTCCAGCACGGCCTGTGGTGACTGGCCCGCCTATCTGAATGGCAACCAGCGCGCGGGCTTCACATCCTCGCAGCTCGACCCCGCGCTGAAGTTAGCCTGGACCTACAAATCGCCGACCAAGCCGATCATCGCATGGGAAGGGCCGCGCAATACGCCCATCGAGGGCCACGTCATGCTGCATCGCGTCGACTTCGATGATGCCTTGCAAGTCGTCATGGCTGGCGGACGTGCCTACTTTGGAAGTTCAGTCGATCATCGTGTGCATTGTGTCGATGCCCGCGACGGCCACCCACTGTGGAGTTTTTATACAGATGGTCCGATCCGCCTAGCTCCCACTTTGGCGCATGGCAATGTGTATGTCGGTTCCGACGACGGATTTGTGTACTGTCTCCAGGCGAGCGATGGCAAATTGGTATGGAAGATGCGAGTTGGCCCCAAGGATGATCGCCTGTTATCGCGCGGCGAAATGATTTCGCGCTGGCCGGTTCGAACCGGAGTGCTCGTCGATGGGGACATTGCATATTTTGGGGCGGGCGTATTTCCTCACGAAATGGTCTACCTGTGCGCGGTGGATGCCAAGGATGGAAAAGTGATCTGGCGGAATGACACGATCAGCGAACAAGACGCGGGACGCAACGATCTATCACCGCAAGGCTACATGCTCTGCAATGAAGAGAACTTGTACTTCCCCTCTGGTCGCTCGCTCCCCGTGGCGGTCTCTAAGCAGACCGGTGAAATTATTTTTCAGCGACAGCATTCGTTTCGCGCCGATGCGGGTGGAGTAGTGGGAGGGACAAAAGCGCTGCTGGGCGACGGGCAAGTCTACTCTGGAGGAGCACATCACTTCCTAGCAATGGACGACCGGACCGGCGACGTCGGCGCATCTTGGATCAACGGCCGACAGATGGTGCTCAGCGGCGAGTTCGCCTATTTGCTCGACGGGAAAAAGATCTTCTGCGTCGATCGCCAGGAACATGCGCGGGCCAGTCAGGAGAAACAAAAGTGGTTCCTCAAATCCCGCAAGGATGTCCGCAACCCCACTAAGCTGGCCAAGGACCAAACGAACATGGAGAAGTACGCAGGCATTGGAATCATCTGGGAGTATCCCAGCGATTTCGATGATGTACTGATCGCTACCGATAATCTTGTTCTGGCTGGCGGCTTGAACCAAATCGTGGCCCTCGATCGACACAGCGGCAAAAAAGTTTGGGAACAAACCGTGATTGGCAACGTCCGTGGTTTGGCCGTGGACGACAACGTGTTGACCGTTAGCACCGATGAAGGGCATATCTACGGCTTCCATAATCAGATGACCGATACGAGTGTCGCGCAAAACTGGCCGGCTCGCTTTGTGCCACCTTTTCCCGAGGACGAATTAACTGAGCTTTATCAAGCCGCAGCCAAAGAGATTCTCGAGCGTAGTGGCCAGCGGCACGGCTACTGCCTTGTACTGGGCAGCGAGCAAGGGCGACTGGCTTACGAACTAGCCATACAAAGCCAGTTGACGGTGATCGGCGTCGAGCCCGATGTGAACAAGGCGACCGCATCGCGTGAAGCGCTCGAGCGAGCCGGGATTCATGCCACGCGAGTGACGATAGTGAATGTCCCGTTGGCTGATTCACAGGCGACGGAACCGACTGAATTGCCCTTTTCCAACTATTTCGCCAATCTCATTGTCTCCGATTCCTATCTTCTCTCTGGGCAACTGCCGTGCGAACCAGAGCAGATCTCGCATCACTTGAAGCCGTGCGGCGGGGTGGCTCTGCTGGGGCGACCGGCGGATGCACCCAGTGCTGCCAATGCGTCCAGCGGGCAGCAGGTGACCGAGTGGCTCACGCAGTTTTATCGCCAGAACGAAGGAGAGGTAGTAGCGGCCGCGCCGTGGTTCTCCTTGCGGCGTGGCAAGCTGGCAGGAGCCGGCGACTGGTCGCACCAATATGGCAATGTCGCCAACACATCCTGCACGGACGATCGTTTAGTCCGCGATGGACTGGGAGTCTTGTGGTATGGCGATCCTGGCCCCAGCGCGATGGTCAACCGACACGAAGCTGCCGGAGCTCCCCTATCGACCAACGGACGTATGTTTATCCAAGGTGTCGACAGCGTCATGGCCTACGACGCTTACAACGGAACCTACTTGTGGGACTACAAAAACCCTGGCGCCATTCGCACGGGTGTCTTCAATAACCGCGAAACACATAATTTGGCGGCCAGCGACGATGCACTCTACGTGGCCGTGGGTGATACATGCACTGCGCTGGACGCTGGTACTGGCGCGGTCTTGGCCGAGTACCAAACGCCCGAAACGTCTGATGGCATCCAACGCGCATGGGCCTATCTGGCACATGATCAAGGTCAGTTGTTCGGTACTAGCACCATTCGCGAAGAGTTGGAGTCGCACATGCGGCGTCGCGGTCTAACGGTGAAGAGCCAAACCGATGCAATCTTTGCCGTCGATGCGAAGACTGGAAAACGTAGCTGGGTTTATCGCGGCGGCAATATTTTACATACCACCATTGCAGTTGGCCCCAAGCATGTGTACTTCATCGATAGTTCGATCACTCCTCAACAGCGACAAGAGCTCTACCGCGAGGACAAGGGGGAGCTAAAGAATTTGACCGGCGAGGCGGCGCTCAAAGCCGAAGCGGAGATGAAGCAGTACGACGTGCGGTTGGCCGTCGCCCTGGATCGCTACACCGGTGAGAAGGTGTGGGAGACGCCGGTCGACGTTACCGACACGACCAACGTCAGCTCCGGGGGAGGAAGCTTGACTCTGATGTATGCCCTGGACCATATTGTCTTGTGCGGTGCCAATGCCAACGGCCACTACTGGAAACAATTCCTGGCCGGCGAATTTGAGACGCGCAAGTTGGTCGTGCTAGATGCTGCTGACGGTCGCGAGCTGTGGGCAAAAAATGCAAACTACATGAATCGCCCCGCGGTGATTGGAACGGAGATTTTTGCCGAACCCTGGGCCTTCGACCTGCACACCGGAAGGTCCAAGACGCGCCCGAATCCATTGACCGGCGAAGATTCACAATGGCAGTTCAGCCGTCCAGGGCATTTCTGCGGCATCATCACAGCTACTCCCAACATGATGTTCTTCCGCTCGGGCTTCATCGGCTACTACGACCTGTACCACGACAGTGGCACGCGGCACTTTGCGGGTCAGCGCACTGGATGCTGGATCAATGCCATACCGGGCAATGGACTAGTCATGATCCCCGAAGCGAGCGCTGGTTGCGTTTGCCAGTATTCAATCGCCTCGACGGTAGTACTGGAACCCAAAACGCAGGACAACTCGTGGGGGATTCTGAGCGTCGATGGTGCCACTACAC
>CAKQNH010000296.1 GCA_934255105.1 uncultured Pirellulaceae bacterium | reverse complement strand
TCCGAATGAACGAGGCGGCGTCGCTGTCTTTTTTGGTTTTGCGTGATCGCTCATCTATTGGACAACCCAGGGGTTGGTGAATCTAAATTCTTTGAATGAAAAAACTTCAGCCGGGTGTGGCTACAACTCTAGTGCTGCCCGGTACGTTGCTTGTAACGGTGCTCTGAATGCTCATGCTGGCTCATCGTCCACTTGATTTCACCAATCGCCACGATAGGCAGGAAGCGGCAGAACATCAAAAACAGGGTGGTAAACAGACCGAAGCTGCCTACCAGCATGCCGATATCGACCCAAGTTGGCGAAAAATACCCCCAGCTCGATGGCAAAAAGTCGCGGCTGAGCGATGTGATCACAATCACAAATCGCTCAAACCACATGCCGATATTTACAAAGATCGTTACGATCCACATCAAGACCACGTTGGTGCGGAATACGCGAAACCAAAATAGTTGCGGGGTAATCACGTTGCACGAGAACATGATCCAATAGGCCCAGGCATACGGACCGAACGCGCGATTGACGAACGCGAACAACTCGTACGGGTTTTGGCTGTACCAAGCGATGAAAAATTCGGTGACATAAGCTAGTCCAACCATCGAGCCCGTGGCCAAAATGATCTTGCACATGTTTTCCAAGTGCCGCGGCGTGATCAGATCTCGCAAGTTGTAAATGGCTCGCACCGGAATCAGCAGGGTCAAGACCATTCCAAAGCCACTGAAGATCGCCCCTGCTACGAAGTAGGGTGGGAAAATCGTAGTGTGCCAGCCGGGCACTTGAGACACCGCAAAGTCAAAACTAACGACGGTGTGTACCGAAAGTACCAGCGGCGTAGCCAAAGCAGCCAAGATGGCATAGGCCTTCTCGTATCGCATCCAGCCGCGCGACGAACCAGTCCAGCCCAAGCTGAGGATCGAATAAACCATCCGCCGCCATTTGTTCTTAGAGCGGTCGCGGAAAGTTGCCAAGTCGGGAATCATGCCCATGTACCAAAACACCAGCGACACCGATGCATAGGTACCGACCGCAAACACGTCCCACAATAGCGGGCTGCGGAATTGGGGCCACATCCATAGATTCAAACTGGGGTAAGGCGTGAGCCAAAAAGCAAACCAAGCTCGACCGACGTGGATACCGGGGAATGTCCCCGCGCAAATTACCGCAAAGATCGTCATCGCCTCTGCCGCGCGGTTGATCCCCGTCCGCCAGTTCTGTCGGAACAAGAATAGAATCGCAGAAATCAGCGTACCAGCGTGCCCGATACCAACCCAAAATACGAAGTTGACGATGGGCCAACCCCAGTAAACTGGTGCCTGGTTGCCCCATACACCCACGCCGGTCACGATCAAGTAACCAATCAAACCGCCGAACATCATCATCAGCGGCAGCGAGATCGATAGCGTGATCCACCAAATGAGAGGTTGGGGCTCTTCGCTGATGCGCGAAATCATCCGCGTTACTGACGCGTACGTCTGATTTCCCGTCACGAGCGGCGTGCGCCGACCGGGGATGTCGATTGTATTGTCTATTGCAGGACTAGCTATGCTCGCCATGGGCCGCGCCAGATTCCGTTTCTTGGGACATGAATAAAATCTAAAAATCTACTTTGGACCGGTCGGTCGACCGTGGCGGACGTTTTCCAGCCTGCGATGTCGAAACCGCAGGCCGACAGCTTAAGCCACTTATCTCTCGCAAGCTGGAAGCTTGCGCCACTTGTCTATGCGTGCTCTTTTTTAGCCGTCTGTTCGCCATCGTGCGCGTCGCCATGCGGGGCATGATGGGCTTCTTTCAATTGATGCGCCAGCTTCAACCGCGGATGCGTATTGCGCACTCGCGCCAAATACAGCGTGCGGGGCTTGATGTTTAGCTCGCCCAGCATAGCGTACGCGCGGACATCTTTTTGCAGCTTCGACACTTGCGTGTTTGGATCTTTCAAATCGCCGAACACAATAGCCTGCGTTGGACAGGCCGCTTGGCAGGCCGATTGGATCTCGCCATCCTCGACCGCGCGACCTTCGTTGCGAGCATGGATCTTGCCGTTTTGTACGCGTTGGATGCAGTACGAGCACTTCTCCATCACACCCCGGCCACGCACGGTCACTTCTGGGTTCAATACCAATTGTTGCAGTTTGCGACTAGCCTCTTCCAGCTTGCCCTTCTGCTCCCAACCATAGAAGTAGCCGTACTCCGTGTTGTAGTTGAAGTAGTTGAACCGCCGAACTTTGTAGGGACAGTTGTTGCCGCAATAGCGAGTGCCAATGCAGCGGTTGTAGGCCATAGTGTTGATCCCCTCTTCGGTATGAACCGTAGCCGCTACGGGGCAGACCTGTTCGCAAGGGGCCGTTTCGCAATGCACGCAAGCCACCGGTTGGTGAACGATCTGAGGCGTCTCCATCTCGCCGCGGAAGTAGCGGTCGATGCGAATCCAGTGCATCTCTCGCCCGCGACTGACCTGCTCCTTGCCGACCACTGAGATGTTATTCTCCGACTGGCAAGCGATCACGCACGCACTGCAGCCAGTGCATTTGTTCAAGTCGATCGTCATGCCCCACTGATACGGAACCGTCGGGTCGCTTTCGAGCTTGTTGATCGGCTCCTCCCACAGCGACTCCAGCGGCGGGTGGTGTACGCCCAGGTGATCGACGTAATCGGCACCGCCATCGTCGATCTGCTCAATAGTCCCTTCGCGAATCAACATGCCGGCGCGATCGGATGTTTCATTCAGCCCCAGTTCGTCGATGGCGAAGTGATCCTGCGTGGTGGCCAACTTGTAAGGCCGCGATGTCTCACGCGCATCGATGCCGGTAGCGACAGTCAGGCTGTCGAAGGTTCGCAGCGGCGACACATCTTGGCCGACGACTACTTGCTTATCGCTGTTGACCGCTTCGTCGCGGCAGACGCGACCGTAGCCCAAGTGGGCAGTGATCGACCCGTGGGCTTGCCCAGGCATGACGAATACGGGCAGTTCCAGCGCGGCACCACCGCGCTCCAAGCGCACGATTTCTCCCTGCCGCAGATTCAGCGCCTTGGCGGTAGCTGGACTCATGATGGCCGCATTGTCCCACACCAACTTGGTCATGGCTTGCGGCAATTCCTGCATCCACACGTTCTTGGCAAAGCGACCATCGTAGAGCGTGTCGCTGATGGTGAAGACCACTTCCAAATCGCCACGCGTGACGGTCTCTAGGTCCAACTTGCCTTCAGGCAGTTCCCCAGCGACATTCAGGCTATCGGTGATCTGCTCGGTCGATACATCGGCCAAATAACCGCTGTGTATCGTCTCTTGCCACTGTCGGGCGGCCAGCGGCTTGCCGGCTACTCGACCTGCGGTGGCTTTGACAATCGCCTCGCCCGTCTCGGCTTGTCCGTTCAGTAGCGACAGAATCTCCAGTCGGCTCTTGCCTTCGAGCAAAGGGAGTATCTGTGGTTGGCCAACGCCGTAGCTACCGTCGACGCCACGCACGTCACCCCAGCACTCCAGTGGATGCGCCAGCCCTACGTTCCACTTGCAGACCACAGCCGTTTCGTCAGCGAACTCAGCCAAGTACACCGTGTGCTCGATGTCGGCCAATGCGGCGGCCAGCTTCACATCGCCGGGCGCCGTATAAGCCGGGTTGTCCCCCAAGACCCACACGGTATCGACGGTTCCCTTGACCAGCGTATCAGCCAACTCGGCCAAGTTGATGGGCGTTACCCCTGCGATGGCAGTGCGACTGGGACGCAGTTGTACCGCTTTGCCGATATTCTCCAGCTTCTGATTCAAACGCAAGACAGCCAACTGCACATCGATCGGTTGATGCGCGCCGACCGATACCAGCCCCTCACCTTTGTGCTTGACCAAATCCTCGGCCACTGCATCAACAAAACGCTGGAGTTGTTCGGCGCTTGGGACCAGATCGAAGGCTGCTTCATCTTTGGCTGCCACTGCCGCCGAACCGTCCGCCAGAAGTTCGTCGACTCGCTGCTCGAGTCGCGCAGTGAAGGCAGATATCTGTGAACTGCGCACCGCCAAGCGGGAGTCGGCCGCTGCACCGGTGAGCGAATGTCGCGATTCGACCGAATACAAGCGGTTCATTTTGCCGGCGATGGGCGCGCGACCCTTGGAGAACTGCCGCGCATAGAGTGCCATGCCGGGATCGTTGCCCAGCAGATCGCTGTCCAAACAACAGATGATCTTGGCGGCGCTCAGGTCGAGCAACAACTCGGCCGGCTGCCCGGCAGCTTGAGTGCAGGCGGCAAGCTGATTAGCGTTGTCCAGCGACGAATAGACGGCTACGGTCGCTTTGGGAAGCTGCTTGATCGTCTCGCTGATCATGCGGTTGAGCGATGGCGAGAGCGAGGGGGACATGAGGATCGCCAGCGATTCCCCGCCATTGGCCTTCAATTGCACCAAGCGGTCTTGCGCAAATGCGGCAAATGCCTTCCAGTCTGAGGGCTGTGCGAGGCCATCGGACATGTGCGTCACGCCATGCAGGCGGTCGGGGTCGTAGAGCCCTAGAATGCAGCCCTGCGTGAAGGCATCGGTCCCCGCGCTGGCGAAACGCGACTTGCCATTGGAAATATCGTTCGGCTCGGAGGCGCGCATTAGCGGGTGATCGGGATTGCCTTCGATCTTGATCGGGCGGCCGTCCAGGTTGGTTGCCAGCAAATGGACGGCGCGACCGGCCAGTTCAAAATTGGTAGCGTAGTGCTTGGGACGTCCGGGAGTCGCCTCGTCGGGACGCACGACAAAAGCGGCAAATTCGTTGGGTCCATAGCGACAACCGGCGACGCCACCTAGAGCCAGCGACGCGCTCATCAACTTGAGCCACTTGCGGCGCGAAACCCCTTCGGGGAATTCCGATGCAGCACTAGGGAATTCACGATGCAAAAACTGCTCGAATTCAGGCGTCTGCTGCAGCGCGTCCATGCTGCGCCAATACGGGGAGTTCGACGCGGCCGGTGCTAGGGTAGCTACATTACCCGCACTGCCACCGTCGGCACTGGCGCCATCGGAAGGACTGCTCGCGTCATGACTAATAATAGGAAGCTGCTTGGCCTGCATCTTTTTTGCTTGTCTAGTGTTTTATTGAGATGACCGTCGTAATTGGCTTGCCGTATCACCCGCGAAGGCATCCGTGCAAGTTAGCCCCAAAGCTGGAATCCAGGTAGGGCCGGGCTAGCGGTGGCAAACGGCACAGTTAGTCTTGGGGTGAATGTCGAGCTCCTGGCGGAGCTTGGCACCGATTTCCTCTCTAGTCCCTTCCCCTTCCGCAGGTTCCCAGTCGAGTTTGGTGATAAATTCGACTGGGCGAATATGTGGGTCGGGGTTGCGGTGGCAGTCGACACACCAAGCCATCGACAAGTCTTTGGCTTGGAAAACTTTTTCCATGGTATCGATACGGCCGTGGCAAGTGACGCAGCTTACGCCGCGATTGACGTGGGCGGAATGGTCGAAAAATACGAAATCGGGCAATTTGTGAATTCGCAGCCAGGGGATGGATTCGTTCGTCGCCCAGCTCTCATGCACGGCGCGCAGCTTGGAGCTGGTCGCATGCACTGCGCCCAGCGGCGGAATGCCATCGGGGCCATTGGGACTGTGGCAATTGATGCACGTTGCCGTGGGAGGAATCGTTGCCTTGGCCCCCTTTTGCACGTTGACGTGGCAATAGCGACAATCCATTTTCAGCTCGCCCGCGTGCAGCTTGTGGCTAAACGGCACCGGTTGAGTAGGCATATAGCCAGGGTTGAGCGTTACCGGGTCGGTGGCCCCTAGGAACATTACCCCAGCGTAAGCTCCCCCAGCCAATGCAAACATGCCCAGCATCGGGAGAAATTTGTTCGTCCATCGTGGAAATAGGAATCGAGTCATAGCCCTGACGATGATTTGAGTTCCTGCCGCGCGGTGTCGAGCGCACGGCGTCGAAAAGTAGCGACCCAGGATGGGCGGCGAAGCGACGAAGTTAGCAACAAGCCGCACAGTATCACGCGACACTTGGTTTTTGTTAAGACCACCCTGCAATGAAAGCGCGGCGCACCTACGCGACAAAACGTCGCACAACCCCCCCGTCCAGCCACCCTTGAGGGTCGTTTATCCGGTTCATAGGGACAAGGACCGGCTGATTCATTTCCCCTGACCGCCCCCAATGCCCCAATTTTCCATAAATTGTTGACACTTGAATACTTTGCGAATTATCATTGCATGATTGACTCGGCTTCTTCTCTCCAGTTGTGGCACGTCGGCTTTTCGTACAAGACCGACCGCTGCTGCGCACACGATCAGGGTATGTCGCATGACACTGCTTGGAAA
>CAKQNH010000295.1 GCA_934255105.1 uncultured Pirellulaceae bacterium | reverse complement strand
AGCACGGATCGGCTAAAGCCTAGACTCCAGCGCGGAACGGCTAAAGCCTAGAAATAAAAAGGGCAAGAAATAGAAAGGGTCAGGAGCCGAATCGAGGGATTGGATAATTTAATGAATTTGCCAAATTGCTTACATGGCTCCTGCCCCCTTTACTCTTTATCCTTCCATTCTAATCGCCTGCTATCCATTCCTCCTCTCCCCCATTTCTGCTCTGTACTATTCCTCTGAGGTTTGGAGCTATTCAACTACTGGGGCACGGAAACTTAGCCCCGTCACCAATCCTATTTCCACGAGGACTCGAGCATGTTCCCATTCGTCTGCTCTGATCGTACGAGGTGGCCCAAGCTGAAAATCGGAACTCAGGTGCGATCTCGGTCGAACCTCTCCATCGTCGCGCTGGCGACTTCTGGCCTGACGATTTATTTTGCGTTGGCGACGGGAGTATCGTTTGCTGATGACTCGCCTCCGCCACGAGTGCGAGCGATGTGTGACTTTCTCGGGGAGCAAGCCGCTTACGGTTGTGAACTCATCGTGGCCATGGAAATTAGGTCAACTGATCCGAATCAGAACCAGAAGATGACATTCCAATTCCGTTTGCAGCGACCAACTCGGCTAGCATTGATCGGCGATGATGGGCCAGCCAGTATGACGATCGTCACTGATGGTAAAACGCTGACACAGAGTTTCTCTGCGCTCAATCGCTATGTTCAGAGTGATGCACCTGCGACGTTGGAAGAGTTTTCCAAGAGGGACGCGGCGATGGCCTTGATGATGCTTGGGCCCTCAGCCGCGGTCGTTCCCTTGGGCGGGAAAGCGTACTGTGAGCAATTGATGAACGGAGTGACCGACAGCGAGTTAGTTGGCGACGAAGTCGTCGACGGAATTGCCTGCCAACGGGACAACCGTCAAGCAGAGCGAAGGCATGCTATCGATCGACTCGCACGGCAAAGAGATTTTTTCACTCTCGCTACCAGCCTTAGAAACGAATCATGTCGATGACATGGCTATCGATCACGATACGCGATTAGCGGCTGTGGTAATGCGAGGCGGCTTGGTCCACGTGATCAGCTTGGATGACGGCAAATTGATTGCAACGACTGCCCCAGGTGGTTTGCGATGTAGTGTCGCTTGGCTTTCCAGTGGCGAACAGTCGCCGCAGTTCGTTGTCGCGACAGAGAACGGCTTGATCGTGTATGAGTTAGAACGTTGAGTGAAGCGAAGGCAGCTCCTTTCCCGTAGAACTCGTTTTAGAGCGTTCACTGTGCGCAGGCCGCTCCGACACCAGTCGGATAGTTTGTGCGAGCGAATGGGCAGAGCATCCGGAATTAAGTTCTCTCGCGGCAACAATAGAATCGGATACAATTGGGCTTAGGAGAATTTGTATGCCGCTGTTAGATCATTTCCGACCGCCGATTTACAACATTGGTGCCTGGAGCGCCTCGTGCCATCATCGGCGTTGTTGCAGGCCGTAACGACGCGGAGCATCGAGCCACATTGGGACGCTCGTTCTCACTGGGACGTGGAAACGCGGCGCAATAATCAACTGCTTCGGTCTGCCGTAACTCGCAGTACTCGCTACGAGCCTACTAGTTTATCGACCTACATGCAAGCAACACCGCACTATTCCCAACAGCGCGCGCGGTAGAGACGCAGGCCGTGGGCCGCATGGTAGAGCGTTCCCCCTTCCATGGGCAAGGACTGGATTTCTAGAATCATCTGCGCCAGAGCATTGGCCGCTTCTCGCACCCAGCCCGCCTGCAATTGCTCATCGGACAGACTGAGCGCCAACCACTCGAAGATGTGGCCAGTACTGTTGATGCGCTGCTGCTTATCATCGACGCTCCCAGGCCCACGGAAGAAATCGGTGGAAAATGAACCATCTGGGTTTTGCAGCTCCCGAGCTCGCGCTTGATAGCGCCGCATTTTTTCCGCAACTTCCTGCCACACACCTGTCGCTGCCCCACCGCTGTCCAGGTGCAGGTGATAGACCCAGTGTAGGCCGAACAAACGATGAGTCCCCCCGCAGGCCGCCCCTTCCACGTCTTGCGCCAACTCATAGCGCACCAAGTCCTCGAAGCTCAGCGATTCGCCGAAGCGATTGGTCCACTGCACATCGGTTCCCATACTTTGGCCGATAGCGACGATCGCCCAACTCAGCTCCTGGTCCTCGGTCACCCTTACGCGCGATTGCGTGTGGCGGATAAAGTCCATCAGCGAGTACTGTCGGCCATCGACCAGGAACGGATGATCCACGGCCACGCCCACTTGGAGCATTTCAGCCACGAACTGATCCGCGTGCCCTTGCCCTACGAACACCGGCCCGATTTGGACCTCCAAACCCCCTGGGGTAGGAATGAACCTCATGCCGCGCAGCTCCCCACCACCGCTGATATGCTCGATTGCAGAGACTCTTGTACCGGTCGCTGGATCCACCAGCTCGAGATCGGAGCCAACACCCAGTAGCGCATGAAAGACGGTCCAAAATCCGTGGCTCGTCTGCACCTCGCGCCGCTGGACTTGATCGATGGCAGCATCGATGCGCTGCTGAAGTGTATCGGGCAGGGAGGCGGTAGGCCGAGGCAGCTCTTTATCTGCGCGCATCTCCCGCCGCTCTGGCAACCTGGTATCACTGGAATCCGCTACCGCCGTTGGCAGCACAGTCGCGCTGGGCGCGGCGGTTGATGCTGAATTGGCGGGTGCGCTCGCAGGCAACTCACCCATCGGCCCATCGACCGGCGCGCAGGCAGACAGCAGTAGCAGCAACCCACAAAGCAAGCAGCAGGATTCGCCTCGGAGTGAGTCCCAGAATGTGTCCCTGCGCAATAACCAAGTTGATTTTTTCCCCATGGAGCCACCGTGCATCATGGCCGCCTCACCATCCTGGACATTGCTTTTTTTAACCCGGTAGCACCCCACCGCCATTCCTCTGCAGTCAAGTAGCTAAGGCAGCCGAGAAATAGCACCGCGCCAAACAGCGGCAGTTCGTAGAGCCAGGCGCATCCGAGCCACCCCAGGCTGGCACCACCCAGCAGCAACCAGCGTCCGTGGGGCTTCCAGGCAAAAACGGGAAAGGCGATTTGCCAAGCCAGCACAGCATAGGCGGCTAGGCTGAGAACGGTTAACCAGGCAACACCGTGTGCGCTATGAGCCCGCGCGTCTTCCAGTGTGGCCGATAGCGGAGGGTAGAGCGGATACCACAGCGCGACCCCCGCCCACCAGTCGCCGAATTGTAGTTTATGCAGGCCACCGGCTACCATCACCATGGCCCAATGAACTTGCAACAGCCGCAAAGCTACATTGGCCGCAACGCTTGGGCGCGACTCGACTGCTTCAGCCGAGCGCGTCCGGTTGAACAGTACGATCTGTTGGCGACTACCCAAGTAGCGCGCGGCAAGCGACTGGCCGCCTTGCGATTGGTTCAATAAGACATAGCCCACCATCAAGTAAAAAACCAGCAGTACTAACAACCCATCGGCATCGTAACCAAAGGCTGGATTGGCGGAAAACGAAACGACCATGACCCAACTGGCGATGGCTGTCACGCGCGTGGCAATCCCCAGGGTGAACAGGCTGAACACCACGATGGCACCAGCGCACGCCCCTTTTAACAGCAGTGGATTCGATCCGCACAGGTACAGGATCGACCAGCCAAACTGAGGCCGATCCTCAACTGGTAGGCGCGCTGTCTCACGATAGGCTTGTTGATCGAACCAACCTTCCAAACCAAACAACGCTTGCGTGTTGCCGAGGAATGGCAACAGCCAAACGATCAACAGCACGCCGACAAGGAAGCGGAGCGCATGTAGCCCCAGCGGTTCGATCGGGCGAAACCAGAACTCAAGCCAAGCCCTAACAGCCCACGCATCAGCAACGTTCTGCGGCCACTTGCCCTCTTGTGCAGGAACGGCCAGAGTCTGTCTGCGATCGTGTCTGCGAGGTGCACTGTTCACTCGGCGAACTTCCCGAAATTGGAAACCAGCTCACCGACCGCCTCGCCGACCGGCGAACTTGGTAGGAACATGACAGCCGGTGGGATCGGCTGCTGTGTGCGACGAATCACTTCAACTCTGGCGGCCCCGTAATGGCGACACACGTATCGCGCCACCGACCGGGCCAGCAATAGTGATTTGTCGGACGGGCGAAACACGGGGCGTTCGCGCGGAATCAAATGTTCGGGGAGGTTGCGAAGCTCAAGACCGCCGCTGGGAGACAACTCCCAAATCGGTGAACTGGGGAGAGCGTGGCCAGGTGCCGCGACCATTTCTCCGTCAGGCGGAAAGACTCGCAGGTCGTCGGCCAATGCACGAGCCAACAACGCTTGACGGTGCGCTACCCACCAATTGCAACGTTGGTCTGGTAGCGCGAGAGTCCCTAGCGGACTGCCATCCGCCGCTTCGAGTCGCAGCTCGATCGATACGCCGACCAACGCGGGGCTATTGCTGCCGAAGTGATAGTGATGCGCCATGCCGAGGCCGCGCAGATACGAAATGGGGAAGAGATTGTTCAGCGAGTAGGCAAACTGTGGCGGCGTCGCCAAGCTGTCTCCGTCGCTCGCAGGCCAGGGACCGCTGGGAACAGCCAAGATCATCGCCAATACGGCCAACAAGTGACCGCCGATCGCCACACTGCCGACGGCGAGCTGCCAGGTCGGTAGCACGCGCGAGCCTGCGTTGAGTTCACTCATTAGTGGGAAACCAACAGGGAATCGTCGAAGTCGAATCGCAATTCGTGCAACTCGCCGCCGCGCAAATCAAGATACTTCTCTTGCACGACCGCCGCTCCTTGCTCACGCTCCACCACAACTCGCACGCAGTAGTTGCTCCATACCTCTCCCGCCGCCAATTGAGAAGTTCGGAAGGTTCGTTCCGATCCGGTAAGTCGCGTTGCCGTATCCTCTAGAACCACTCTTGCGTTAGCGGGAACGCGCAGCATCAGCAACGTGTCGGGCGCTACGCCGTACGACGCCAGCGCTGATGCGTCGCCGGGTTCGTTGCGTGTTTCTCCCGCATCAGTTGATGTCGCAGCAGGTGGAGTCACTGCAGGTGGAGTCGCCGTGGACGGGGGCGCAGCGGAAGGCTCAGCCATGGATGGAGCAACCGTGGACGGAGCAACCTGCGGCTGGATGATCGCAGGAGCTGTTGGGGGCGTTGCGTAGGTGGAACCCGCTGAGTAACAGCCGTAGTTCGCGCTACCTTGGCAGGTTGAATAGCAACTGCCGTAGCAACTACTGCTGCCATAACAACTGCTTCCGTAGCAACTACTGCTGTAACAATCACTCGCGTAACAACTGCTGCCGTAGCAACTGCTGCCATAGCAACTACTGCCGGTACAAGCGTAAGCAACCGCATGACGCGATCTGATGCCTGCGACCAGTCGTCGCAACGGGCCGCCATTGCCGCTTCCGTAGCAACTCGTAGCACCATAGCAGCCCGAAGAAACGCCATAGCAACCCGACGAGACGCCATAGCAACCCGACGAGACGCCGTAGCAGGTTGAAGAGACGCCGTAGCAGCTTGAAGAGACGCCGTAGCAAGCAGAGGCTCCTCCGTAACATCCTGCGGAAACACCATAGCAACCCGCAGTCCGCCCAAAGCAGCCAGCCCTCCCCCAGGCAGAGGCATCGCGGGAAGTTCCCGCGACTGCCAACATTGCCAGGATCAGAGCCGACAAAACGCGTTTTCCTGTCATCGTGATAGTCCCTCAAGTTGAGAAAGTTCGCCAGCGCCGAAGTCCGCAACTTCTGCTAGGAGCGCCCATTCTAGTTAAACCATAGCTCGAAACAAGACAAGAGAGCTCCACTTTGGTCAGTTTTATTACGCGAGGTAAGCATATGTGAATATGAAGATCCTGCCAACCGCCAAGGACCCTGCCATCCGCCAAGGACCCTGCCATCCGCCAAGGGCATTTCCATCCGCGAAGGGCGTTTTAAACCGCGAAGCGGTGACAGCACGTAGCTGCGGGCGTCAGCCCGCAGATTCAGTGGTCCCACCGCATCCCTAGCCGCGAAGCGGTGACAGCATTCTATTGCTACCGCCGCTTCGCGGCTCACCGCCCCATGATGCAACGAATCCGTGGGCTGACACCCACGGCTACATGCTGACGTGTCTTCGCCACTAATGCATGCTACCGCAGCCAAAACGAATCCGTAGGTTGACACCCACGGCTACATGCTGACGTGTCTTCGCCACTAATGCATGCTACCGCAGCCAAAACGAATCCGTAGGTTGACACCCACGGCTACATGCTGACGTGTCTTCGCCACTAATGCATGCTACCGCAGCCAAAACGAATCCGTAGGTTGA
>CAKQNH010000294.1 GCA_934255105.1 uncultured Pirellulaceae bacterium | reverse complement strand
TCCCAACCGTTTTCTGAAGAACGGTTGTCCCAGCCGTTATCTGTAGAACGGTTGTCCCAACCGTTTTCCCAAGCAGTTGGGACAACTGCTCTACATTTTCCCGAAGCAGTTGGGACAACTGCTCTACATTTTTCCCAAGCAGTTGGGACAACTGCTCTACATTCTAGCCCAGTATTAAAGCTGGACGGAGCACTAGCTTGCTTACGCGGCGGGGTACGATAGCGCCTATCGAGTTGCTTATCGACGCGGCCTCAATTCTAATGGATAGCTTCCCCGCCGGGGGTCACGCTGTGGGCTTCACATTATGAAAGACAGGAAAGCATGATGAATGCTACCGCGCCGACTTCACGCAATCATTTCGTCGAAGTTGACAGACACCACACTCGGAGGCTGCTCGCTTGGGCAGTTCTGGCTGGCTTGGCGTGGTTGTCCACAACGTCTGCCGGCGTGCTTTGGGCCCAGCCGATCGAGAATCGCAAATACGGACAAGAGGACAAATTCAGGCAGCTCGAAGAAATTCTCCCCACGCCCAATAGCTACCGCAGCGCGGCGGGCGAAGCTGGGCCCGATTATTGGCAGCAGCGTTGCGACTATGTCATCGATGTCAAACTGGACGACGCTCGGCAACGGATCGAGGGCCGCGAGCAATTGACCTATTACAATCATTCACCGCACACGCTGCGCTATGTCTGGCTGCAAGTCGACGCGAACATATTCCGTCCGGACTCCGATGCGAATCTACTGCGTGAATTTACACCCAGCAGCCGCATTTCGATCGAAGACATTGAACGCATGCAAGCTCAGGACAGTTTCGACGGCGGAGCGAACATTACTCGCGTGGCCGATAGCTATGGGCAAGCCTTGGAGTTCACGATTGTCAAGACCATGATGCGCGTCGAGCTGCCGCAGCCGCTCGGTCCAGGCGAATCGTTTCGCTTCGAGATCGAGTGGGACTACCAGATCAACGACTCCAAGGTATCACCTGGCCGCACGGGCTGCGAATACTTCGACAAGGACAAGAACTACATCTACGAAATTGCCCAATGGTTTCCGCGGATGGTGGCCTTCACCGACGCCAACGGTTGGCAGCACAAGCAGTTTTTGGGGCGCGGCGAATTCACGCTAGAACTGGGCGATTACTTGGTGCGCATCAGCGTCCCCAGCGATCATGTGGTGGCGGCTACCGGCGTGCTTCAGAATTCGGGCGAGGTACTTTCCGAATCGCAACGCGAACGTCTGGGGCAAGCTCGCAAGGCCGCACAGCCCATGTTTATCGTCACCCCCGACGAAGCGGCCAAGAATGAGCAAGCGGCCAACTATCAATCCACTGAGGTCGCACACAAGACATGGATCTTCCATGCACAGAATGTCCGCGACTTTGCTTGGGCCAGTAGTCGCAAATTCATTTGGGATGCTCAAGGGCATGACATCGAAGGGAATTCCGTGATGGCCATGTCCTATTACCCCAACGAGGCCGAACCATTGTGGAGCAGGTATTCGACGCACGCAATTATCCATACGCTGAACGTTTATAGTCGCTATACATTTCCCTACCCCTACCCCACTGCCATCAGCGTCAACGGTCCGATCTATGGGATGGAGTATCCCATGATCAGCTTCAACGGCCCGCGACCCGATGAAGATGAGACCTATACAGCGCGGACCAAGTACGGATTGATTTCAGTAATCATTCACGAAGTGGGACACAATTACTTCCCCATGATCGTCAACAGCGACGAACGCCAATGGAGCTGGATGGACGAAGGGCTCAACACCTTTCTGCAGTACTTGGCTGAAAGCGAGTGGGAAGAGAATTATCCATCCACGCGCGGCGAGCCCGCGGCCATTGCGGGCTACATGGCCAGCAGCCAACAAGTGCCCATCATGACCAATAGCGAATCGATTCTGCAATTCGGTAACAACGCCTATGCTAAACCCGCCACAGCCCTGAACGTGCTGCGCGAAACCGTGCTCGGGCGAGACTTGTTCGACTATTCGTTCAAAGAGTATGCGCGGCGTTGGAAGTTCAAACGCCCCATGCCCGCTGATTTCTTTCGCACCATGGAAGATGCTTCGGGAGTCGATCTGGATTGGTTCTGGCGCGGCTGGTTCTACTCTACCGATCACTGCGATATCGCTATCGACCGCGTCGTATGGGCCATCCCCGAAGATGGCGACCCCGACAAACAGGCTGCGCGGAAACTCAAGGAGAAAGCTGATCGCCCACAGTCGCTCTCTAGAGAGCGCAATGCCGACTTGCCAAAACGAGTCGACCAGTTCAACGACTTGAAGGACTTTTACAATAGCCATGAACCGTTGGAAGCCACACCCGAGGCGCGCGAGGCTTACCAGCGCGAATTGGAGAAGCTCTCCGCCGAAGAAAGAGAGCGACTGCAGGACCAACGCAATTTCTACACGGTTCATTTGAGAAACGTGGGCGGTTTGGTAATGCCGATCATCTTGCGTTTTGAATTCGAAGATGGGAGTGAGCGCGTGGTGCGGCTACCAGCAGAAGTGTGGGTCAAGAACAACCGCACAGCGCAGACCTCGATCATCAGCGCGCAGCGTTTACTGCAGGTCGAGCTCGATCCACAGCTTGAGACGGCCGACACCAATCGCGACAACAACTACTTCCCGCCCCGTTTGGAGCCCAGCCATTTTCAGCTCTTCAAAGCCGGCGAGCCCAAGCCTAGCGATAACCCCATGCGGACTACGCGCCAGCGCGAAGAGAAAGCCAAAGCTAAAGCTAAGCAAGAACAAGCTAAGCAAGAACAAGCTAAGCAAGAGGAAGCTAAGCAAGAGGAAGGCGACTAGCATGTAGGCCGTAACAAGCACCGCGCAGTTACGGCACGAGAGCCGTGCTTAGATTTCTATTAACACATTGAGGAAGCAGTATGATGAAGGGATTGATCGTTGTCGCGATCCAGACGATCGTTTGGATGTCCAGCCTTGCTGGTAATGCGGCCGAACCGTTGCCGATCGACTCGCGACTGGAGCTCTTTGTCGATCGCTATCTGTTCGAACATCTGACGAATGCTCGGCTGCATTTGCATGAACCTCGCGACGAGGGGAAGGTCTTACTGCTAGATCGGCCGTGGGAGGGACCGCAGAGCGGATACACTACCATCCTCAAGGACGGCGAGAAGTACTTGGCTTACTATCGTGGCATCTCGGAACTGGGGCTCGATGGCAGCAAACATGAGCGGACGTGTCTGGCCGAGTCGCATGACGGGCTTACCTGGACGAAGCCCGACCTCGGTTTGTACGAATTCAACGGCAGCAAGGCAAATAACATCGTGTTGGCAAATGTCGCTCCGGTGACGCACAATTTCTGCCCAATGCTGGACACCAATCCGAGTGTCGCAGTAGAGGAGAGATTCAAGGGGGTCGGAGGGACGGGAAAGGAATTGTTCGCCTTCGTATCGGCAGATGGTCGGAATTGGAGAAAGTTGCACGACCAACCGATCCTCTCGACTCACGACGTACCCCTTGAGCACATTCATTTGTTCGATTCGCAAAACCTTGCATTTTGGTCCGATGCGGAGCAATGCTACGTTTGCTACTTCCGCGTCTGGGACGGACTGCGGCGGATTGCTCGCTCAACGAGTCTCGATTTCGTGGAGTGGACACCGGCGGTTTTGATGCAGCAAATGCACGACGACGGCCTCTCCGGTCCGCAGCCTGCCCCGCCGGAACACCTCTACACGAACCAGACCTCGCCCTACTTCCGCGCGCCACACATTTACATCGCTACGGCAGCGCGTTTTTTCGAAGGACGGCAGGTGCTCAGCGATGCGCAAGCTGCCGAGCTCCAAGTCAACCCCCGCTATTTCCATGATACGTCCGATTCGATCCTCATGACCTCGCGCGGTGGCCAAGTTTACGACCGCACGTTTTTGGAGGGCTACATCAAACCGGGAATCGGGCTGCAAAACTGGGTTTCTCGCACGAACTATCCGGCGCTCAATGTGGTGCAAACCAGTCCAACAGAAATGTCGCTGTATGTCAATCACGACTACGCTCAGCCCTCCGCTCACCTACGGCGCTATAGCCTGCGGATCGATGGTTTCGCATCTGTCCGGGCCGGTGCCACGGAGGCTGAACTATTGACCAAGCCCTTCGTCTTCAGCGGTTCTCAACTCCGCATCAACTTTGCAACCTCTGCGGCCGGAGGGCTTCGCTTTGAGCTGCAATCCGCTGAAGGCGAACCACAACCAGGCTTCACGCTGGCTGACAGTCAAGAACAAATCGGCAACGAAATCGACCGCGTCGTAGCATGGAACGATGGAACATCGCTGGCACAATTCGCGGGCAAACCAGTCCGCTTGCGCTGCGTCATGAAGGATGCAGATCTATTCTCGTTGCAATTCACTGACTAGTGTTCCGTCCAACTTTAATTTTTGGGTAGAGAGTTGAGTCATTGTCCAATTGCGTCAGAAACGGTTGGGACAACCGTTCTACAATCAGATTGCTTTGGAAACGGTTGGGACAACCGTTCTACAACCGAGTCGCTTCAGCCAGCAACATCGCATCGAAGTGGATCGGTACTTTAGCGACCTTCGTCAGGACGTTCCGCCCGTGCTAGTGTTAGTTAAGTAGTGTTAATCGACAGGATAGCTCTCAATGGAATTGCAATGGACTCCCAGCCCGCATGTCAGCGAAATTCATACGGCGTGGTGCGTGGCGCATTTTCCGAAATGCGCCGCGCGGCTGAGTCCGGGATGGCCTGCAATCGCCGCGGCCTTGGATGAACTGGCCGAAGAGTTCAAGACGACGCGTGAGCAATATTGGGAGCAGTTGCTGTCGCTGGCTGCCACGGCGGATGGAAGCAGGGAACTCGCCGAACGAGTTGGTGCGCGATTGGGGCAGACCACCGGGACTCTGCCGTCGCGATTGGCCGCAACTCTGAACCACTGCCGTAGGCAATTCGAAAGCTCGTTCCCCAAATTTGCTAGCGATATCCCGCTACGGGCCGGTCCCATCCGGCAGCTATGGGAGGCTCATGGTGTCGGATTGATGCGCATGCTCGCGCGCCAAACGGGCGGAGACGTGCTGGTCGAACAAGCTACGGTGCTACTGGTTCAGCCTGTGTTGGGAGGTTTTGGCTACGCGCACCTTTCTGCCAATCGCATCCATTGGGAAGCGTTGTTGACCCACGTTGATCCTCGGCTGCCAGAGACCTTGCGAATCGCCTGGCTGCTTTCGCAACTGGATCTCGATCGGCCGATTTACAGCGACAAAATCAATGCGCATCGCCTGCGGGCCGTGGCAGGCTTGGCCATGCTCCCCGCTATTTTAGAAGCCGGCCAAGAGCTGGAGCTATGTCGTTACTCACCTGAAAGCTTGGCGGCCGCGCTTCGCCTATGGCGCTGCGATACGCTACAGTTGGATGCAGCCAACACAATGGTCGTGGTTAGCGCATGGTGGCAAACGTATCAAGCCAGCCGTCCCGCTTGGCCGATTGCACTGACCGGCCTCGATCAGATGCTCGTAAAGTAGCCTCAGTTCGCTGAGGCTTGCAAACGCACGTAGGTAGACGCCGATCGGCCGGTGGCCAGTTCCTGTGCTCGTATCTCCCAGACTCCCACGCGATCGTTGCTGGCGAAGTCGAAGGGAATCGCAAGCTGACCGCTCTTGGCAGCATAACTACCGCTAAATTCCGCTCTGCGTCCCTCGGGATCGATGATTTCAACTCGTACTGGAATGACGGCATCGAGCGGGCTGCTGCCATCGGTGACTTCAATCGCTATGCGAATCGCTTCCGCACGCGCCGCAGTCGACGGAGCCTGGATCGTAATGTCGCGAATCGGCCGCTCCGTCACCATCAGCACTCGCCCCTGGCAAGGGCCAAGTTGCAGAGGGACATGCAGTGCATCGGCTTCGACCGTCGTTGACAACTCTCGACCGGCGACCAGATCGTAAATGTATCCACTCTTGCGATGAATGCGAATGTTGGTATCGGAAGGCAGGCCGTCTTCCATGACCATTCCGTACCCACCCACGTAAGTGCCAAATTCGCGATGGTCATTGACCGCAAATACATAGTCGGTTGTGCCAAATGTGCGCCGTCGCGTAACCACATCTGGATTGGACGAATTGACCGCCCGCGAGTATTGCGGATCGAGCCATGTTCTCAATTTTTTGGCCGCATCTTGTAAGGCGGCGCGATCTTTGTCCGCTTGTTTCGTTCGGGAGAACCGAGCCAAAACAAAATCAGGCTTGATGGCTGGACAAACTTCAGCGTCCCCCACAATCAGCCCACCATTTTTCTGAAATTCCTGAATCTCACGAACAGTGGACTCCGTGA
>CAKQNH010000293.1 GCA_934255105.1 uncultured Pirellulaceae bacterium | reverse complement strand
TCCGTAAGCTGCACAGTTTTGGTAAACATCGCGTGTTGAACAGCCTACGGGCGGGTGGGTCACCAGCACACTTAGATCGGGGCGGGCGGATAGCTGTTGGCAGTGTTCGCCACGCCCTGTGGCTAGGGCTAGCCCAATGCCCTCAGTGCTGCCAAGAAAAAAGGGGACGTCGCTACCGATCTCCGACGCGATCTGCACCGCTAGGCTGCGATCCCAGCCCTGCCAACAGAACAGACTCGCCACGATGGCGGCGGCCGTATCGCTGCTGCCGCCACCTAAGCCGGCCGCAGCAGGAATTGCCTTGCGCAGTTGAATGCGGCAACCGCGAGTGGTGCCTAGCGCCTGCTGCACGCGGCGCACAGCCTGGACCACTAAATTGCTGTTGTCCGCAGGGATGTCCCAGGCTGGATCGATGCCTCCAGCAGGCTTGTTGTCTCCGGCTGCATCAATTCGCGTGGACGTTGTCGCGAGCGTCTGATCTGGCTTGGCGTCCGGCAGGATCAACTGAAACTCGATGTCGCTCTGCTGAGTGACCTCGAAGCTGAGCTGGTCAAACAGGGATATTGGGCAAAGCAGCGTCTGCACTTCGTGGTAGCCGTCGCTGCGTCGCCGCAACACATTCAGGAACAGATTGATTTTGGCTGGGGCCGCGATCTGCAGGCCCGTGGCCGTCCGCTGGATAATCAATTAACCCTCGTCGCTCGACCGCAGAGCGGGCGTGAGCATCAGGTCATGTTCACAGAAGTCGCTGTCGTTGAAGTACAGCGCCAATTCCCGAGCGGCGCTCTCGGGACTGTCCGAGGCATGGACCAAATTCATTTGCCGCGAGCTGGAAAAATCTCCACGGATCGTGCCTAGTGCGGCATTGAGCCCGTTGGTGGCACCTAACATGTCGCGAATGACGCGAATGACGTCCAAGCCTTCGATCGCCATGGCTACGACGGGTGCCGATGTGATGAACTCTTCCAGGCTGCCATAGAAGGGTTTGGAGACGTGCTCAGCGTAATGCTGCCTGGAGAGTTCGGGCGTAATTCGCAGCATTTTAAGGGCCACGATGTTGAGCCCCTTGGCTTCGAAGCGGGCGAGCACCTGCCCCATCAAACGACGCTCTACACAATCGGGCTTGAGCAAGACAAGACTACGCTGCAACATCTACATAACTCCAAAATGAAACAGGACACGACCAAAGTTCAAGTGAACCCAGAATTGTGCTCTGAATCGTCTGAAATGCAATGGGCCGCCCAGCCAGCGAGTCCTTGCCAGTCGCAAGTGTTCAATAGTGGAGGAAGTAGCCACAGCTCTTGGCCAGGGGCTGCCGAGGTCATTTCCACCCCGTTGCACCCGAGTTTCACCTGCGTTGCATGGACATCGTAACTCGTTTCGTGGCAACCGTTTGCCGAGACTCAACGTTGATTTTGCAGTTCCAAAAGATGACACTTCTGGCTGAACGCCACCGACAGTCTCGATTTTTCGTACTCGTACTCGTACTCAATGAAATGGTACTCGTACTCCTACTCGATTCGCATGGGGCAGCGAGTAGGAGTACGAGTAACCGCCTACGGCTGAGTACGAGTGCGAAAATGCAAGCAAAGGTGAGCGTGCTGCTGATTTAGTTCAACGAATATGGTGGCGTTCAGCGAGAAGTATCCAAAAAGCTGCGTTCTCGTCGACAACGACGTCACTGGATTGTCACTGAATCTTGAATGAAGAAAGTTAGGATGGGTGCAGCCCGGACATCTGCTGGGCGTAGTCGAACTGAAGATCCGGGTGAACTTTTTCGATCGCCTTGTCGATCTTCTTCAGTTGGGTAGCGTACATATTCGCGCTGACTCGGCAGTTGCCGAAATGGATCTTCTGGTCTTTAATCCGTCGACAAAAGTGAATCCGCACCTGCAACTCCGTTTCTTTGTCACCGGAGAATCGTAGCGACCTGTCCATTTGGCGGACCACCTTGCGCAGTGTTTTCTTGTGGATTTGTCCGGACATGCTCAGGTGTTGGTCGATCTCGTTGCACAAGTCGTCGGCGTAACCAGCCTCGTCATCTGCTCTCATCAGCAGGTACGTCAACAGCTCTTTGCTCTCGACTTTGAACTTGGCCACTCGAACACAGACAGCCAACAAATCGTCGTGATCTAGCTTGGCAAGCTCTTTTTTCAGTTGACTGATCGTGGCGGCTTTCATGACGGGCTTCTCTTTGTCGATGTTGAATCGACTCGTTGGGATGGGCTCTGCCGGAAGGGGAGTAAAGTGAGATGATCCCTTCGCAAGGAGTTCAACACTAAACGCAGTTTACGAACTGCACGCCACCAATACATCGCGTCGCGCTTGGCAACTAAATTGTCGATGATGCGACGTAAGTTGGAACGGACCCGCAACCGGTGAAGTTTGTTCAACCGCCGTAACTCGGCAAGACAACCGAACTGCCATCAATGTGCGCCACCGACGCGAGGGATAACGTCGGCCAGAATGCATCCGGCGTGACAGACCGGAGCTCGCAACGTCCGTTGCAAACCCGATGAGCCGTCGGCGGGTTGAATTGTCAGTGGACGTAGTCATTGCGTTGGTACTACAATGGGCGTAAGACGAACCAAAGTGGAACCTGCGGCCACGCGGCAAAACTATGTTGGGTGCATCGGTTACAGTGGAGACAACACATGAATTTGAATTTACCCGTCGAAGCGAATGATTTTGTGAAAAGCCTTATAGCACAGGGCAAGTACCAATCCGAAGAAGATGCAGTTGTTGATGGCATCCGATTACTGAAAGGCCGAGAAGAACTGCGCGCGAAGTTGGCTGTGGGTACAGGCCAGCTCGATCGTGGCGAGTCATTTGATGAAGAGTCCGTCTTCGACGAAGTTGAGGCTGAAATCAAAAGCATCGAGTCGTTAAGGAATCAAGGATAAGTTGATGCTACGACTCCGGTATTCGGCGGCATCAAAAGATGACCTTAAAGAGATCGCACGCTTCATCGCTAAAGACAAGCCCGTTGCCGCAAACTGCGGTCGATGGTGGAGAACATTGCGACTGCGCTCAGCGGGCATTGCGCGAATGGCTCAAAATAAACTGCGCAGGCGGCGACTGGCTTGCTATTCAAGCTGCCAATGGGTTGAGAGGATGCTCACCCGCCTTCGGTAACCCAATGATTAAATCTTCCGCTTTGGCGAGCGGAACTAGCGCCCAGACCAGCGACGCGCATCCAAGCGCCACTTGCAACTTGATGTTCCGATTCATGACTAAACCTTTCAATGTCAAAAAGCTGGAAATTCGAGTTGGTGGGGCTGTCAAAATTAAGACTGCATTTGTCGGCGAACTGCAGTGGTAAGGTCGAAGGAGCGTCCGCTTATAACTCTAACTGGAGCAGTCGACAAGACAACAATTTACCGCCGCGAATGTCGCAATTAGCGATTTCGACTCCCACTTGCGACGGTTACACAACCCGCTCATGCGTACGCGAGCTATCGAGCAAAGAAGAGAAAGCGATGAAATTGGTCCCGTGGGAAAATGGCTTTAAAGTCGATGAAGAATAAAAACTAACTACCAGTGATGTCGTTGAAAGGGACGCGTACAATTCCAGCTCTTTACTGGGCTACGTAAGTAAGCGCGAAGACGTTTATCCGAAACGGAACTTTAATCGACATAGACCAACAGAACAAATTGCCCGAATTAAACGAAGCGCAAGAAGCCCTAGCCAAACGCGCTTCATCGGAATTTGATTTGGACTTGCCGCAGTTCAGGCAATGCATGCAAATCGATGAGTCCATCAATCGAGCGATGGGGACATCGCAGGCGAAAGACTTGGGGCCGCCGGCGAAGACATTGAACGACATCCTAGAGAGGGGCCAAACGACGCAATTGCTCTAAGCGACGAGTTTGCGACGGCAGAGAAAGCGGATATTGCAAACGCTATTGCGATGGCGGAACAACATGACTCTTGAGAGTAGGACTCGAAACTCTTGGCGAGTTCCTCTACTAAAAAATCACAGCCCCATAGCCCCAGCAGTGTTTGAGTCTAACGATAGCGGTTTGAGAACTCGGCGGCGTTGGACGAAATTGGGGCCTGATAGACAGGTGTGGGAAAGCCCGAATCGATAATCGAAAAGCCTACTTCTAATCCCGTATCTAGGTCTGTGGACGATTCGTCCAGGAGCCGATCGCTGGGGCTGGCCTGTGGCGCGGCATCTTTCGGTGGGGGCACTTGGGGTAACGGAAGTTCGTGCGCCTTGGCTGCCTCGGACTGCTGCAAATATTCCTCCAGCCAGCGCGGTGGCGGCTGCGAGGGTTTGGCGGGTGCTGCGGGCTTGGCAGATGCGTCGGACTGAGGGGCCGCCGACTCGTTTTTGGGAGACATGTTGCTGGGGGAGACGGCCGCTGAGCCACTCTTACCGGATGTGGTGCCGCTGGGGGCGGGGGCCAGCACCGGCGATGGTCCCGAGCCCACAGCGGAGCGCGGCGGACTGTACTGCGGCTGAGAATATTGCGGCAGGCCACCCGGGCGATAGTCCGCAGCCGGGTGACGGTTGGTGATCGCGTTCAAGCGGCCGTCTTGGGCCGCGTGGTATCCGCCTCTGGTATAGCCCACGCCAAAAAAACGTCCGATCGAATTTATCACCGGGAATTCATGGTCGGCTCCCCAGGCGGCTTGCGGTGCTATGGCCTGGGGGCCAGCGGCCTGAGCGGCAGCCCACACAATGCTCAGCAATACGGCCCGCGTTACGAATTTTGGCACAGCGAATCCTCCCTGATTCCCGTCGACAATCTGGATACCCTGGCAAGTAGAGGGCACGTTAGACAATCGACCAATCAACCCGCTCCTCTGGAAGGAAAGCGGCCGTACGACGCCGCATCGCTGTTCGATCGAAGCGTCTGTGCGGAATATTCCGACTGCATCAAATCGACCGGCACGCCGGAGCTTTACCCGTCGCTTGTTGGGGGGTGGGCTGCGCGAGTTTTGTGTCTGCTACGTTTTGTGAACCTATGTTACCTGAACGACCTTGCTAGGCTCTCCCTGTTTTTTGGGGGGCGACAAGCGGCCGTATTTATAGTTTAAGAAACAATTAGGAGTCGATAGCATGCGTGGGAAACGCAAAACGTTTATGGTGGACAGTCGGCTTCAAGGCGCCCTGGGGTGGCGAATCGCCACCCACTGGATGATCTTCTTGGGCTTGAGCGTTGCGGTCACGTGCTCGCTGCAAGTGCTCAGCAGTTTCGACCACGGCAGCCTATGGAGTCGCTTGGAAACGGCTTTGAAAGGTCAATTCGGTTCGATCGCCGTTCTGCTGGCCCTGCTCCCTTGGTTTGTGCACGATTTGTTGAAATTCAGCAATCGCTTTGCCGCACCCGTGGTGCGATTGCAACGATCGATCGTCCAATTGGCAAAAGAAGATCAGACTCCGCCGCTGGTAATTCGCAGTGGCGATTTCTGGCAAGAACTCGCCGGCGACTTCAACGAGCTGAGAGCGCGTGTTCACGCCGAGCGTGAGCAATTGGCCAAGGCGAGCCCCTGCAACCCCGAAGCGGAACTCGCCAGACTTCCTGCCCCCATTCAGTTTCAGTATATTCAGGTGCCTGGGGCTGCGGCGGCAGCCGAATCCTCGCTGTAGCGGCCTTTTCCAAACCATAGGAAACTGGGGGAACTGGTTAGCCAATCACCTACTCCGGCCTTTGACGGTTTGACTTTTCAAACGTGCTCCAAATGTGCTTTCCCTGTGGTAGCGGAAGCGACGGAGCGCTATCTCTGGTGGTGTGCAGATAAGCCTTCGCAATGAAGTGTGCGGTAATCGGGGCTGTCATGAATAAGAAGAACGTAATCAAAACCTCCTGGATTGATAGCCTTCCTTCGCTGACACTGAAGTACAAAATCGAGGCGATCAAACAGCCGCCGACGCCTAACGTTGTCGCTTTGGATGGACCATGCAGGCGGCTCATGAGATCCGGTAGTCTGATGAGCCCAAATGAACCAACCAGCACGAAGACGGCCCCGATTACGATATGCAAAGCGATAATATACTCCATGGTTGTGCTCATTACTCTATCACATCGCCTCGCAGTAGGAATCGGCAAAATGCCACGGTTGCTACAAAGCTAAACATGGCCAATAGTAAGGCGGATTCAAAATACACCGGTGTTCCGGCGAAAATCCCATAGAGAATGATAAGCGCTATGGCGTTCACCGCCAAAGTGTCCAGCGCTAGAATACGATCCAGCACGCTTGGCCCCAACAATAGTCGTGCAAGATTCATGAGCATGGCAATCGATACTGCGGCAAATCCAAAGTACAGAGCTAAAACAATCATGATAGCATCGCCTTGA
>CAKQNH010000292.1 GCA_934255105.1 uncultured Pirellulaceae bacterium | reverse complement strand
GCTCACACCTTCGCCCGGATAACAACTGGTCACCCCTAGCGTCGTAATTGGACTCTCGGCGGTGCCCACGGTTGAAAGCGATCGCAACAGTGTCAAATAATAATGCTGGGTCTCGGAACTCTGGGAGGGTAAAGTCAGTTGCTGGCCTGCGCGCGGTAAACTGCGGGAGGCGGACTGGGTTATCATATTCGACTCCCCCTATTCAGAGATAGTTGTCGACTGTCGAAGCGCGGAATCGACACCAACAAAGGAAGCTTCAGTTTTTCTTCGACTTCTTCAGGCGTCTTTAGCGAATGATCTACTACATCGCAAAAGATTGCCAAGCCGATCGCTGCCACGACGCCACCGAATAGCCCAGCGATCAGGTTCAAAAGGATCTTGGGGCTAACAGGTTTTTCAACAAAAGTTGCCGGTTGGACGATATTAATGTTGGAGATTTGCGCCGCGTCTAGAGCGTGGTCAATATGAGCTTGCTCAAGGTTGTCAGTGTATTTGCGGTAGCTAATATCCTGAAGTTGTACCTCGCGTTGCAGCGTGCCGATCCGCAGTTCACTTTCAATCTGAGTCTGGAAAAGATCCTTTGCATTAGCTATTTGCTCACGCAGCGAATTGGCTTTCGCTTGAGTTGAAGCCAGCATGACTTCCTTCTGCAACAGAGCTAAGCTGAGCTCTTCGTAGGCGCGATTGGGTGCCTCAGTCACGGTGCTACGGGCTTCTTGTTCTTTGTTAAGAATTGCCTGCGACTGGACAATTTGCTCGCGGATGCTTTTCAATTCCGGGTGTTCGTCCGTAACTTTGCCCGCTAATTTCTTTTCCTCCAACTGCAGGCTATAAAGCAGTTGCCGCATGCCGTCTGCCGCTGGATTGCTCAACCCCACAGTGGTAGCGACCTGCGTGGCGGAAAGCTCTTTTAGCGTCGCATGCAACGCTTCGACTTCCGACGTCGTGGACACAACCAGCGTATCCGTGGACAGCAATTCGTCCTGAAGTCGACTCAGTCGCGCGACCATCAATTCTCGCTGGCTATCGGGGGCCCCCAATTCGGTTTCCTGTTTCAGGTCCCTAAGACTTTGCTCAGTTTCTGTCAATTCGACTCTCAAGCGTTCCGTCTGATGCTCCAAGAATTCGAGTGCGTTGGGGGTGCGATTCAAGCCAGCATGTTCTTCCAGATACAGTTCCGTAAATTTGGCGACCACACTTTGGGCCAACGCCGGGCTGCTGCCCCGATAAGAGATGGACAGCAAGTCCGTTTTATTGAAAGTCTGTGCCGAAAAATTCTGTCTAAGCTTGTCGATGGCCCGTTCTTGCGTGCTCAAGGGGGTCGACACGCGGAGTTGTGCCAGCAGGCCTCGCCATGTCGTGGCTCCACTCATAATTGGACTTTCGCCCGCTGGCTCTACGTCTGAGGCTTGCTCCTCAAGAATCAAACTCGGACCTAGAGCCTCGACCACCTTCTCCGCTAAGGCACGACTCTTAAGTATCTCCACCGCCGTATTGATTTCGCTTTCACGAGAATTGGGTATCGTCATCACCGCCGCTTGCCCAACGGTTGCGGTTGGATCGAGCCTCACATTTTCGCGTCCCAATCGAACGTACAGGATGCTTTGCGATTGGTAGACCGAGGGTGCGAGAAATGAAAGCAACATGGCCGCAGACACGACCAAGAGAAACGCACAAATAGATTTTTTGTAGTGCCTGCTGATTTGACGATAAAAATCGCGGCGTGAGTAATTCAGACTTGGGATGTACTGAATAGCTGATTTATGTGCAGTGCGATTCATGTTTGCAATTTTCTTCGGCTTACGGTGCCGCTAGGCATAGGTCTCGGCATGAGGGAAAATTGCTCAGTTTCCATAAGCGAAAACTTCACACAGCGCGATGCACCAACTCAACTTTGAGCCCGTGGACATGCGTTCAGCCAGGGGGACAAATAGCTCTACAGCCGACCCGAGTTAAACATGACCTCCAGAGCAGTCAATTCTAGTTGGACGCTTCTCCAGACTCAAGCCGCAACCAACTACAATTCGAACCGCAGTACAGTTAGCGCGTTACAATCGATACCCAGCCATCGTGGTCTTGCGAGTCTCTGTGCACCAAGGGGGCCGTTGTACGGCCTAGTTGTCCTCCTTAACCACTCTGAATTTCCCCGGCAGATAGTTCAATGGCTGGCGTTCGCGAACAAAAAAGTAGGGTTTTTATCCATTTTGGATAACAATCCATACAATCGCGTGGTTATTATTTGTGCTTTATGGGTTATCCGAGGCATTGCCTTCCGCTAGCACTGGTTAGCCGGGCGAGTCGGTCCCACTTAAAAATGAGCTGTGGTGCAGTGGCAGGTGTCGCACAACCCCGTCCGCATAGCGGCAGCGGCACTTTCTTATATTCCCAGCCCACCATCGTTTGCAATCTATAACGAGCCACAACATGCTTAGCCTTCGAAAACTGGTACAGTCTCTTAGAACATCTTCTGCGGTCCAACCTCGCTCGCGCCGTAACCGTGCTCCATCAAGGGTGATGCAGCGGGTGATGCGATTCGAATCTCTCGAAGAAAAAGTTGTGCTGGCAACCTATGCCGTTATAGGCGACTACGGCAGTAGCGGAGCGGGCGAACAGGCCGTCGCCGATATGGTCAAGGCTTGGAATCCTGAGCACATCCTGACGCTGGGTGACAACAATTACGAAGTGGGCTCGGCCGCCACGATCGATGCCAACATCGGACAGTATTATCACGACTACATTGGCAACTACCAAGGCAATTACGGTGCTGGGGCCTCGACCAACCGATTCTTTCCCGTGCTGGGAAATCACGATTGGCAAACTACAGGTGCTCAACCGTATTTTGACTACTTCACACTACCAGGCAATGAACGCTATTACGATTTTGTGCTGGACAATGTGCACTTTTTTGCGCTAGACAGTGATCCGCAAGAGCCGGACGGTATCGCGAGCGACTCTGTCCAAGCTCTATGGTTGCGCGACGGTCTCGCCAATTCGCAAGAGATGTTCAATGTCGTGTACTTCCACCATGCACCTTATGTCTCAGGCAATCCGACTTACGCCATGCGCTGGCCGTTCAAGGAATGGGGCGCTGACGCGGTGCTCGCAGGACATCAGCATCAGTACGAGCGGCTGAACGTGGGTGGCCTGCCCTATTTCGTCAATGGCCTGGGGGGAGCAGAGATCGTGCCCCTCGGTTCACCCTCCGGCGGAAGTCAGGTGCGCTACAATCAAGACTTCGGCGCAATGCGATTAATTACCGGTAGTACAACTCTGCAGTTCGAGTTTCTCTCGATCAGCGGCGGTGGTACGCTCATCGACAGCTTCACGATCGATGCGGACATTGGCAGCTACGATAGCAACGACAACTTCGCTAATGCCACGCTGCTGGAGGGGACTTCCATCAGCACTTCCGGCGACAACTATGATGCCAGCTTTGAGACGTCCGAGCCCTACAATGTTGGCTCGTCTGGTGGGAAGTCAGTCTGGTGGAATTGGACCGCACCCGCCACCGGCACGGTAACCGTGGCCACCGCGGCTAGCAACTTCGACACCACGCTGGGTGTTTACACCGGAACCGCCGTCGGGAATTTAACCAAGGTGGCCGCAAACGACGATGTGAACGGCTCCATACGGACAAGTCAACTCACGTTCGCTGCTACGGCGAATCAAACATATCGCATCTCAGTGGACGGCTATGCGGGAGCGACGGGCGATATCGCTTTGCAGTTGCAATTTACTGAATCGCCACCCCTATCTGGAAGCAATGCTTTCAGCTCGCGAACGGTTTTAGTTGGCGAGAATGTCACCGCAGCCGGCACCAATACGTCGGCAACGCTTGAATCGGGGGAACCACGCAATGCGGGTGTCACCGGTGGAAAATCCATCTGGTGGAGCTGGGTAGCTCCGACGAGCGGCAGCTTTTCAATCAGCACCTCAGGCAGTTCTTTCGATACAACGCTGGGGGTCTATACGGGTTCCAGCGTCAACTCGCTGGTAGCCGTGGCCTCGAATGATGACGAGAGAGGCTCAGTGTCGACTAGCCTCGTGACCTTCACAGCCGTAGCTGGCACGGCCTACCAAATCTCGGTAGATGGCTACAGGGGAGCGTCGGGTCAAGTCAGCTTGGCTATCACGTCGAATCACGTCCCCAACGACAACTTTGCCGATCGCGTCGCACTAGCCGGCGCGAACCTTACGGTCACAGGTTCCAACCTGGGAGCCTCCCTGGAAACAGGCGAACCGCAAAATGGCGGAGTCACCGGTGGCAGTTCCGTTTGGTGGTCCTGGACGGCTCCCGCCGCTGGACCGGTCAGCATTACGACAGCCGGCAGCACGTTTGATACGAATCTGGGGGTCTATCTCGGCTCCACTCTGACGACCCTCACCCCCGTTGCCTCGAACGACGATGAGGCCAGATCGATTTTGACTAGCCGCCTAACCTTTACGGCTATCGCCGGCCAAGTGTATCAGATCTCGGTCGACGGATATCGTGGCGCAGCGGGCCAAATCAGCTTCACCATCGATGCGAGCATCTCTTAAGGTTAGCTGCGAAAGACAAAATAGACGGCCCCCATCAAGCAAAGCCCAGCCCACAGATAGTCGAGCTTCAAGGGTTGATGCATGTAGAACACTGCGAAGGGGACGAAGACCGATAGCGTGATGACTTCTTGAATGATCTTTAGTTGGCCGAGCGAGAGTTCGGTATAGCCAATTCGGTTCGCGGGAACTTGAATGAGATACTCGAAGAACGCGATGCCCCAACTGATGCCAACGGCGATCAGCCAGGGTTTGTGATTCAACTCTTTGAGATGAGCATACCAAGCAAAAGTCATAAAGACATTCGACAACACCAGCAGGAGAACGGTTTTCCAAACGACCCAAGTCATCGAGCGATTCCTGTTTACATCCCGGGGTTTGTTGTGATCGGTGCCGACACTGGCCAGCCAAGTGCCCACTGAAGACGGAATTGAGCCTGGTTGTAGGAGATGACGGCGTTTAAGTATGCGCGTCGGGCTGACTCCAATGCTTGGACCGACTGAAGCACTTCAATCGGCAGACCTTGACCGTCGCGAATGCGCGCAAGGTTCCGCTCATAGGACTTTTCCGCTGACCTGATCGCCTTTTGCGTAATCTCAATTTGCTGGCGGCGAAACTGTACTTGGCTAAATGACTCGGACACGTCCAGTGCTACTTGGTCCAACACGCGGAGCTGCTCGAATTTGGCTTGCTGGATGCGAGCCGTTGTTTCGCGGCGAGCGGCGCGTTCACCCAAACCCAAATTGCGATATTGCCAAGTTACTAAAGCATCTAAGTCGTATCGTCCCTGGACGTTATTTAGATTATTGCCCAACCCGCCGCCGAAGCCACCGGTGCTAAATCCCAGCAGCACACTGGGGACAAACGGTGCATACTTCTCACGCTTGTAAGCTTCGCAAGCAGCCGCAACCAAGGCTTGCGATTCCTTCAGCTCCGGCCGCCGCGACAAACCGGTGCTAATCAATGATCCCCTGTCCGCTTCAGCGGCGACTAACTCGAGCGGTACGGCGGTAACGTCCAGCGGCAGTATTTCACTATTGGCGTCGATGCTGATCGCTTGGGCCAGGCGTGCCGACGCAACGGCGATGCGTTCGCGAGCCTCAATCAATCGGTTATCGGTTAGTATGAGTTCCGTTTGCATGCGGTCGGCATCGGCTTGTAAGCCTTCTCCTGCGTTGGCAAAGTCACCGGTGATCTTGGAGAGTTCAGCCGTGCGGTCGCGAGACTCCTCTAAGATGCGTGCGTCCTGATAGGCATTCAACAACTCGATATATGCCGCCGCCGCATTAAGCAACCGTTCATTCAGCACGGCTGTCGCAGCATGCCCTCTTGCCCAAGCGGCTCTCTCAGCGACTTTGGGCTGGAAGATCGCATCGGCCATGTGGAACTGCGCCACCACACCTGGACGAGTCGTCGTGCCTGCGCCGACCGCGCCGGCACCCAGTCCGTACTGAAACGAGTTGAGGTTCACATCGACGATTTCGCCGTCGACCGCTTGATAGTTCCCGTCATGTCGCCTGCCGCTAAAGCCCGCCTGGATCGATGGCAGCCACAGCGCCTCGGCGGCAGCCAGTTGGGCGTAGGCCTCTTGGACTCGCCATCTGGCAAAGCCAACAGCCGGATGTTGACCGCCGACCATGGCTAGCGTCGAGGGTAAGTTGAGATCGATGATGCTCGCGGCCGACGCACCCGTCGAGCTGGTACTAGTTGGGCTGGTACTAGTTGGGCCGATACTGTTAGGGTCGTCGACGACAAATGAAACGTTCACAAAGGATTCGCTGGTAGAG
>CAKQNH010000291.1 GCA_934255105.1 uncultured Pirellulaceae bacterium | reverse complement strand
AGTCACCACAGCCTGGGCACCAACGGACGTCTTGATCGCTGGCGAAATCGTTGGCAGTTAGGACGGGTATAGCAACGCTCATCGGATGGTCTTCGTATTGAAAAAAAGGGTGTGGAGTGTCTTTCGCTCGCTATTTAGCATTTAGCTGGCCTGCGATTGCAATTTAACCTTCGGCGGCTGCTGCTGGCCGCTGGTCATCTCTTCGATCTTCTCCACCAATTCGGTCACGGAGAAGGGTTTGCCTTGGACTCGGTTGTAGCCCACGGCATCGACCATGAATTTGGAGCGAATCAGCATGCGGAGCTGGCCCAAGTTCAACTCGGGAATGAGCACCGTTTCGTAACTGCTCAAGATCTGCGCCAAGTTGCTGGGGAAAGGGTTCATGTGGCGCAAGTGACAGTGGGCCACGCTGCGCCCCTCTTGGATGGCTTTCAGCACTGCGGTGCGGCAAGCACCGAATGTGCCACCCCAAGACAATACCAACAGTTCACCTTCAGTGGGGCCAGTGACTTGCTGCGGCGGGATGACCTTGGCCACGTTGGCCACTTTTTGCGCGCGAATGTGTACCATCTTCTCATGGTTGGCCGCATCGTAGCTGATATTGCCAGTTCCATCTTGCTTCTCCAGTCCACCCACGCGGTGCATCAATTCAGGCGTACCTGGGATGGCCCAGGGACGCGCCAGATTGGCATCGCGGGAGTAGGGCAGAAAGTCTTCGCCGGCTTCACCGGTGGGATGCGTGATGTGAATTGGCTTAAGAGTATTGACATCGGGGATGGACCAAGGTTCGGAGCCATTGGCGATAAATCCATCGGACAGGATGACCACGGGGACCATGAACTGGGTGGCGATGCGCCAAGCTTCGATGGCGGTGGCAAAGCAATCGCCGGGGCTGCATGCCGCCAGGACTGGCAGAGGCGCTTCGCCGTTGCGGCCGAAGAGCAACTGCAGCAAATCCGCTTGTTCGGTCTTGGTCGGTAGGCCCGTGCTCGGACCACCACGTTGCACGTCGATGACCAGCATGGGCAATTCGATCATGACGGCCAAGCCCATCGCTTCCGACTTGAGTGCGATGCCCGGTCCGCTGCTGGTAGTGACTCCCATTGCACCGCCGTAGGCAGCGCCAATCGTTGCGCAGATTGCAGCGATTTCATCCTCCGCTTGCACGGTGCAGATGCCGAAGTTTTTGTACTTGCTCAGTTCATGCAAAATATCGCTGGCGGGAGTGATTGGGTACGAGCCGTAGAACATTTCTTTGCCGCTCAGGTGCGCGGCGGTCATCAGCCCCCACGCCATGGCTTGGTTGCCCATGATATTGCGATACGTACCCTTGGGCAGCGCCGCCGATTCGACTTGGTAGGACGAACCGAATAGCTCAGTTGTTTCACCGAACGCCCAACCGGCACGCAGCGCCAGTTCATTGGCTTCCTGGATTTCGGGCAGCTTAGAAAATTTGGCTGCGATGAATCGCATGGTGGCGTCCATCTCGCGACCGTACAGCCAATAGACCATGCCCATGGCAAAAAAGTTGCGGCAGCGGTCGGCCTCTTTAACTCCCAGCTTGAGCGATTCCACGGCGGTCCGCGTCAGCTTGGTCATCGGTACCTTTGCTAGTCGATAGTTTTCGACCCACGGCTCCTCCAGTGGATTAGTCGTCAGGCCAGCCAGCTTGAGATCTTTGTCTTCGAAGCTATCTTCGTTGACAATCAGCAAGCCACCTTTGCGCAGGTCGCCGATGTTGGTGACCAGTGCGGCGGGGTTCATGGCAACTAGAGTATCCAGCGTGTCGCCGGGCGTATGAACTTCGTGGGCCGCGAACTGCACTTGGAAGCCGCTCACTCCGGCCCGCGTGCCACGTGGCGCGCGGATCTCGGCGGGGAAGTCCGGAAAAGTCGCCACGTCGTTACCGGCCAACGCGGACGTATTGGTCAACTGTGTTCCGAGCAGTTGCATGCCGTCGCCGGAATCCCCAGCGAGTCTTACCGTAATTCCGCTTACTACCTGGACCTGTTTGGCGTCGTGCGCCTGCGGAGAATCAGTCGACATTCAGAGAGTGCCTGTTTTAATCTGTTGAATAGGTGGGGAAAGGCGTGCCTGCCCGCAGCGGAATTTAGCGTCCTTGCCGATTGCATAGTTTATATCGAATATTCTGCCTAGGCGAGAACACTTAATTTTACAAATGAACAGCCCTTTGAGTAAGACTCATATTCCCAATTCTCGTGGAGAATTGGGGGTTTGCCATACAAAACGGGCCGCCTGAGACCAAATACCGCAGACGCACTGCTCGCGAGCCCGGCTTACATACTGATCTCGTAGCCCGCTCGGGTGTCTCGAGATAGGAAGGCGTTGGCTTGTTCGTCGCCAGCGATCTCCCGCTTGTCGGCATCCCATTGTAGTTGGCGCCCCAGCCGCATAGCTATATTGGAGAGGTGGCAGATCTCTAACATGCGGTTGTGAGACCAGACGTCGGAGATCGGCTGTTTGCGAGACTTCATGGCTTCGATAAAATTGACCGTATGGTTCGCGCTGACCGGCCCGCCGTAGACCTCTTCGATAGCTCCATCCGGCAACGGGTTGCTCTTCAATGCCTCGACGGGGGCACCCGTAATCTTGCCACGGTTGACGAAGAATCGACCCTCGGTCCCTTCGAACAAGATGCCGTTATCCCCTTCGCTGGTAATCAACATCTCTACTGCGTTGGGCATGGCCACTTGGATTTTGAAACTGGTGGCGGCGTTGTACCGATCGTGCACAACCGGATAGCCGTCTTTGTGTTCGACTGGCAAACTGAATTCGACGGGTGTCACTTTACTCGGCCCGGTATCGTCTGCCCCCAGTGCCCAGCAAGCAATATCGACATGATGCGCGCCCCAGTCGGTCAGTTTGCCACCCGCATACTCGTGCCAGTGGCGGAAGGAATAGTGGCAGTTGCTGTACAGCGGTACGCCGCCGCCATAGCCTTCGCGCATTTTGGGCAATGCGCGGTAGTCGACCTTGGGGGCTGGCCCCAGCCAAAAATCCCAGTCTAGTCCCTTCGGCACTGTGGCCACCGGAATGACCGGAGAAGCTTCCATGCCGTTGATACCGCACGTTACTTTTTGCACCGTGCCGATGCGGCCGTTTTTCACCAGTGCCACGGCCTGCAGGAAACGCTGGTCGGATTCCGTCCGCTGCATCGTCCCCACTTGGAATACGCGGCCAGTTTGTTTGACCATCCGCTCGATCAATTTGCCTTCGTCGATGGTCAGCGTGAGCGGTTTTTCGCAGTAGACATCTTTGCCCGCCAGCATGGCTTCCACGGCGATCTTCGTATGCCAGTGATCGGGCGTAGCGATCATGACCGCATCGATGTCCTTGCGATCCAGGATGTGGCGATAGTCTTTGTATCCATCGGGCTTTTTGCCTTGCGCCTTTTGAGTTTGCTCGACATAGTTGCCCAGCACATTTTCATCAACGTCAGCCAAGGCTGCGAAGTCTGCCGACTTAAACGACTTGCTGGTAATACCCCAGCCTTGATTGCGCAAGCCGATCGTGGCGAAAATCGGTCGCTCGTTGGCGGACTGGGCCGCAGCTCGCTTGATGGATGTGCCTAGCACGGCGGTTGTGCCTAGGGCTAGTGAACCTTGTAGGAAACTACGGCGGTTAGCTGATTGGGGAACTGGCATCGATAACATCCTTTGAGAAATAGGATCAAGGCGGGACCTGAGATTTTTCCAAGCCCTATGATAATCCTAAATTGTGTTCGCTGCTTGCAGTTGGTGGCGTGAGCACTCCCGCTCATGCTACACTTGGCGGGGCTTTCAGCGGCTAAGTGTGGACACTATGGCGCAATTGCTTTGAATTTGCCGCTTAGGGAGCGGATAATTATGGGTGCCGCGATGGGAAATTTTTTGGAACATGTTCGGCCCGCCGACTTTTTGGATGTCGCACTCGTTTCGATATTCATCTACGGGATTTTCGTATGGCTCCGCGAGCGGGCTTCGCGAGCGCTGGGGCAAATTGCGGCATTGTTGATCGTGGTCTTCCTGTTGGCGCGGTGGTTAGATCTGTACCTGACCACCATGCTGTTTCACTTCGGAGCAGTGGGGATTCTGCTGGCTCTGGTGTTGGTCTTTCAGCACGATATTCGCATGGGCTTTGAGCGGCTGAGCTCTTCGCGCTGGTTTCGTCGCGCCCGCGCGGCCGACTCGTCGCAGACTCCGGCTGAGACGATTATCGAGTCGCTGGTCCAGATGTCGCGGCAGCGAACGGGGGCTCTGATTGTCTTTCCGGGAAACCAGCCGCTCGATCATCATCTGCGCGGCGGAGTGGCAGTGGACGCGGAGATTAGTCTGCCGCTGATACTGAGTATTTTCCATGCGGAGTCACCGGGGCACGATGGGGCCGTATTGATCGACGGCAACCGCATCCGGCAGCTCGGACTCTATTTGCCACTCACGACTCAGATTTCGAAACTTGCTCGCGGTGGAACTCGCCATGCCGCCGCGTTGGGACTGGCCGAGTGCTGCGACGCCACGGTCGTGGTCGTCTCCGAGGAACGCGGCACGATCTCCATCGCTCAGCAGGGAGAGTTGCAGGCGGTCGGCCCGGAGGAATTGCCAGATCGACTGCAGCGTTGCTTGGGAGGTTCGAGTAGTCCGGCGCAGCTTCCGCTGAAGTCTCACTTGACTGATCTGGGAACCAAGTTGGCCGCAGTGATGTGTGCGGTCACCTTATGGTTCTTGTTTGCTTATCAGACCGATACTATCCAGCGCACATTTGTGGTTCCCATCGAGTATCGCAATTTGCCCGACGGTTGGGAGATACTCAGTCCCAAGCCGACCTATGCCGAGATTACTTTGTCGGGCTCCGAGCCGACGTTCGCCATGCTTGACCCCGCCGCCTTTGCGCTTTCGCTGGAGATCAGTCCGGACGACGTCAAAGATAGCCAGAGAAGCGTTGCCTTTTGGGAGACCGAGCCGAATTTGAAGAACGTTCCCAAGGAGTTAACTCTGGAAGACATTGTCCCGCGCACAGTTCGCGTGAACATCCGCAAAAAAACCGGTGAGAAGGTTGGAGGGGAAGCGGCAGTGCAGAAGTAGCGGTGAGCACGGTTCAGTGGTAAACAGATGTGCGAGCAATGAAAGCTTTGAATATGGCCGTTGGCCAAAACGCGGGTGGGGCACCATCGTCCCAGGGGCGTTGCCCCTGGCACTATGATGATTATCGCCTTTGGCGAATTGTATTGGCCAAAGGCCTCTTTCATCATAGCCAGGGGTAACACCCCTGGAAATTGAACCCTATGCAACGCGTTTGGCCAACGGCCATATTCAACGTCATATTAAACGTTCAACATCGCATTAAACGTTCGACGTCCGGCTGAACCGTTGTGCGACGGATGATCATTGTCGAAGGGCGATGTGGGCTTAGGCTTCGTCCAACAATTCGACGGCTTCGAATTTGTTGCCTTCAAGCATAGCTAGGCTAGCACCACCGCCGGTGCTGACGTGGGTGACTTGATCGGCGAAGCCAAGCTGCTCGATGGCGGCAGCCGAGTCGCCGCCACCAATGATGCTGGTGGCTTGGCTGTCGGCGATGGCCTTGGCGACGACCTTGGTCCCTTCGTCAAACGGTGGCATTTCAAAAACGCCCATCGGTCCGTTCCACACGACAGTCTTGGCAGACTTCAGCAGATCGGCGTAGTTCTTGGCGGTTTGAGGTCCGATGTCGAGCCCCTCCCAGCCGTCGGGAATCTCGCCGGCCTTCACCACCTGTTTGTTGCAATCGGCTGAAAAGTCGTCGCCGCAATGTGTGTCGACGGGCAGAACCAATTTTTCGCCAGCTTTGGCGATGAGCGACTTGGCCAAGTCGACTTTGTCTTTCTCGACGAGGCTCTTGCCGGTCTGGCCCCCTTTGGCCAACGAGAAGGTGTAGGCCATCGCGCCGCCAATCAGTATGTAGTCACAGATGCCGAGCAAGTTGTCGATGACTTTGATTTTGTCGCTCACCTTGGCTCCGCCCAAAATGGCCACAAACGGGCGCTCGGGCTGCGAGATGGTGTCGCTCAAATACTGGATCTCTTTGGCGACCAAGAACCCGGATACCTTGGGTTTTTTTCCCATGGCTTGGGGAACGGCGACCATCGAAGCGTCGGTGCGATGGCATGTGCCGAAGGCATCATTGCAGTAGATATCGGCGCCGCTAGCGAGCTGCTTGGCGAACTCCGCGTCGCCGGCCTGCTCGCCCGCGTTGAAGCGAAGATTCTCCAGCACGAGGACTTGACCGTCCTTCAGAGCCGCAGTTTTAGCTTGCGCGTCGCTCCCCACGGTATCGCTGGCGAATGCCACGGGCTGTTCGAGCAGTTCACCCAAACGC
>CAKQNH010000290.1 GCA_934255105.1 uncultured Pirellulaceae bacterium | reverse complement strand
CCAGAGCCTTGACCAAAATCTTAACAGACTCGGCCCGCGTTGTGTACTTAGCCTCAGACTGTCACCTCTGCCTGTATGTTCTCGGGGCGTCCATAACGCGTGATAATCGGCTCGATGACCTCTTCCAGAAACTCGTCCACCTGCTGCGGAGCGCGGCCAACAAAACCTAACGGGTCGACCAAAGAATCGATATCCAGTTTGGCATACACGGGGTCGGCTTTAAGACGCTGCAACAGATCGTTGTCGGCTGCTTCTTGCTTGACCCGCAATCCGGCCGCCACGCTGTGTTGGCGAATGTTTTCGTGGATTTCCTGCCGGTCAGCCCCCGCGGCCACGGCGGCCATCATGATCGCTTCAGTAGCCATGAAGGGTAGTTCTTCGGCCAGGTGTTTGGCTATCTGCTTGTCGTAGACCACCATTCCACTGGCGACATTCTGCATCAGGATCAGACAAGCATCCACGGCTAAGAAGCCTTGAGGCAGCACCAAGCGGCGATTGGCACTGTCGTCCAGCGTGCGTTCCATCCACTGCACCGCCGCGGTTTGCGCCGCCGAGGACTGTAGGCTCATCACAAAGCGAGCCAGCGAACACATCCGCTCGCTGCGCATCGGATTGCGCTTGTAGGCCATGGCGGACGAACCGATCTGATCCTTTTCAAACGGCTCCTCGACTTCTTTTCGACTGGACAGTAGCCGCAGGTCGGTAGCCGTCTTGTGGATGCTCTGCGCAATGCCCGATAGCACATCCATGATGTGCGCATCGACTTTGCGGGGGTAGGTCTGGCCGGTAACCGCGTAGCTGTCCTCAAATCCCAGGCGCTGTGCGATGCGTTGTTCGAGCTGGCGGACTTTTTGATGGTCTCCGTCAAACAACTGTAGAAAGCTCGCTTGCGTCCCCGTCGTCCCCTTGGCGCTGCGCGCCCGCAAGCTGTCGAGCCGATGCTGCAACTCCTGCAGGTCCAACACAAAGTCATAGGCCCACAGGCAGGCGCGCTTGCCCACCGTGGTCGGCTGCGCGGGCTGCAAGTGCGTAAACGCCAAGCATGGCAAGTCGCGGTAACGCTTGGCGAAGTCGGCCAGTGTGGCAATCACCCCAATCAGCCGCTGACGGATCATCTCCAGCCCATCGCGTAGCATCAGCAGATCGCCATTGTCCGTCACGTAGCAACTGGTCGCTCCCCAGTGGATAATGCCACGCGCATCAGGGCATTGATCGCCATAGGCATGCACATGGGCCATCACGTCATGCCGCAGTCGACGCTCATAATCGGCGACCACTTTCAGATCGACCTGCGTTTCGAATTGCCGCAATTGTGCCAACTGCGCATCGCTGATCGGCAGTCCCAACTCCTGCTCGCACTCGGCCAGCACGATCCATAGCTGCCGCCACAATCGCGAACGATGCTCGCTGCTCCACAACTGCGACATCTCGCGCGATGCGTAACGCGAGATCAACGGGTTTTCGTAATCAGATGATTTGGTCATGGTGTCTCTTAAGTTTGAAATTCGCAACATTCGTTAAACCGTGTGCCCAACGGGCCGCGCAGCGTTCGTTAAACCGCCTGCCCAACGGACTCACTACGTCAAGTAGGCCAAAAGTCTTGGCCAAACCGCTAGGAGCAATTAGCATGATGAGCCCTTATCACATGTTGGTCAAATCGTCTTCGCTGTGCGATCCGGCGATCTGATCCAGGGTCGAAGCAAATAGCGTCGCGTGTTCCACATCGGTTGCGTAGATTCTAGCGATGCTATGGCTAATCGGTAGCTTGCGATAAAGTCCATGAGTTGTCAAAGGACGAATGCGCTCGGCGGACGAATCGAAATAGTAATTCATCCCTGCCGTAGCGCCCACGGTGTGTGGACGGTGGATGTGCCGCGCCACATCGACTCGAAAGGGAACATTCTTCAGCTCCGCAGGCAATCGTTGCCGGACGCATTGGCTCAGAATGTCTGGGCTCGAGAAGACGGAGCTATTCTCCGACTGCCCTTCGCTAAAGCTTAGATTGCGTTGGCACACCATCTGCCATCGAGTCTGCCTGTTGAGCCACGCTTGCCAACGCGTGCCGATGCGCGCGAGCTGAGGATTGTCGCTACGGTGCCAACGCCTGACATCGGTCAACAGCGAAAACTCGGTCAACTCCAGATAGCGTTCCAATTGGTCGCTCGGATTCCCAGGGAACAGATGCTCACGGCTCTCGTCGAACAACTCGGCCAGCTCTAAATCGATCGCGCGAACGGTGCGATGGAAATAGACACTGCGGAAGAGCTCGGCCTTCATCGATAAGAAGTGGACGAGCGCCGGCATACCGCGATCGTGGATCGTTAGGCCGCTAGTGGTGAACGAGCTGTAATGCAAGATCCGCTGCAGATCAAACGCGCGCGGACTTAAACCCGTCATGAAGGCATCGCGGAGCACGAAATCCATGTTGTCGACCGTGTAGATGCCACAAAACAAGCTGCGCAACAAGTGCATCCAGCGCGGCCGAGCATCGGGGTGTTCAGTCGCTGAGCCCCCTCCATGTGAGCCCGCGAGCGGGTTGGCAATTTGGCTCGGGCGTTGAATCAACCAAGCAATGTCGCTGGCTTTCAGTCGCACACCTTCAGGAAACGGGCCGGCGGGCGAGCGGGCGAGACTCTCGAGCACACCCGATAGTTGCTCGACGATGATCTGAGCGCCCAGTTTTTCATGAGTCAAACCAAAGCGGCTGAGGAAATGTGCATCAAAAAAATGCCCAAACGGGCCATGTCCCACATCGTGCAGCAGACCAGCCATGCGCATCAATCCGTCGACCACCGTCACGTCGGGCACGCTCGGATCGACTTCGCGCAACGACGGATAGAGCCGATGGACGGCCTGGCTGGCCAAGTGCATGACTCCCAGGATGTGCTGAAAGCGACTGTGCTCGGCCGTCGGGAAAACCCACCAGGCCGTTTGCAACTGGCGGATCTGCCGCATGCGCTGCACCCAGGGGTGATCTATTAGCTGCCGTTCGCAGACTTCTCCCGCCGCCTCGCCGCGCGGAGCGACAAACGCGATGTAGCCGTGAACCGGATCGTGGGACAAATTTTGACTGAGATGAGATTCCATGCCGCATATCTTACTGCAAATGTTGGAGTCTAGGCTTTAGCCGATTCAAGCGCAACGTTGGAGTCTAGGCTTTAGCCGATTCAAGCGCAACGTTGGAGTCTAGGCTTTAGCCGATTCAAGCGCAACGCTAGAGTCCAGGCTTTAGCCGATTCAAGCGCAACGTTAGAGTCCAGGCTTTAGCCGCTTCACAAGCAAGGTGACTATCTTACGAAAATAATTCAGCCGGCAACAACCAGCCACTTTGGTGACTTGCCATTGCCAGATACAACCAAATGTCACAATGGGCAGCATGGGGTAAGTTGCCGAGCCTCGTAAATATACGGGATTGGGGAAATTGGTGCCTTAAACACCTTTTCTCCGAATTGCTGCTTGGGGTAAGATACCATCCAATACTTACTTCGATAGATCCGCTTTGTTCGATCTATGGGACGGTAAGAAAACATGGATGATAACGAAATACAGGGGAGATCGATTCGATATGGTCCGCTCATCATGGCATTTGTTCTTTGCACTGGCCGCACTGCTGTGGCTAGCCAGTCCTTCGCCTGCCCAACAACGCAAGGCAGCCTACGACCTGTTTCCGGACAGCGCAGCGGCGGTGGTCTGGATTGCCGATGGGGATAAATTGGCTCAGCAATGGGAGCGCACGCAGTTGTACTTCCTGGCTAAAGATCCGGCTGTGGCCCCGTTCTTTGAAGAACAGCGGCAAGCCATCGAGCAACGCTTCATGGACGCCGGCTGGCGTCTGAATGTCAAACCAGAAGATTTGGCCGATTTCACCACCGGCCAAATTAGCGCCGCTTGGTTTGAACTGCCTCAATCCCCGCGCAAGCCGTATGCCATGGCGCTGCTGGCCGACGTCGACGACGCGCCGGGGCCCAACTCGCAACTGATGGCCAAGATCGAACAGGAATTGGTGAGCCGCAAAGCCTCCAAGACCTTGCTGACCCATCAGGGCGTAGAGATCACCAAATACACGCTTCCCAAACGAGCTAATGCGTTGCTGCCCGATGATGGTTTTTATGCCATCACCAAGGGACAATTTCTGTCGTGCGATGACGAAGGTTTGATCAAGGATCTGATCTCGCGCATCCAAGGTGCCGCGGTAGCGGGCAACGTCATTGCGCAGGATCCGGTCTTCTTGGCTGGACGCCAAAAAGGGGCAATCAGCGGCGACGCTCAAATAGAATACTTCGTTCGCCCGCTGGGCATCGCGAGAGTGCTGCGGGCCATCGCTGGTAAACGCTCCAAGAGCAGCGCGGATATGCTGGCCGTATTGCAGAACCAAGGCTTTGAAGCCATCAAGTGCCTGTGTGGTGAGATCTCATTAGGGCTCGATGCGCTGGACGTGTCGCATCACGGTTTCGTACTAGCCGACATGCCGCTCCCCAAGGCTGCAGCGCTGCTCGACTTCCCCAACCAAGCCTCGCACGAAGTCCCGGATTTTGTGGGCAGCAACATCTCCGCGTTCTTAGCCACCAACTGGAATGCCAAAGAGGCGTTCTGGAAAACCGAAGGTCTAGTCGATGAGCTAGCCGGCACCCCAGGCGTCTTTCACGAGGTGATCGAGGGTATTAAAGTCGACCCCAACGGTCCACGAATCGATATTCGAAAGGAAGTTCTGCCGCATATCACCAACGATATCTACTCGTTGACCGACAACAAACCAGGCACCGTGGACATCGACTCCCGCCGCAATTTGATCGCCGTGCGCCTAAGCAATGCACCGGCCATGGCTAAGGTCCTAGATCGCGCCATGGAGAACGAACCCGACGCAGAGCCGGTCGATTTCAACGGGCACGGGATTTGGAAAGTCATGCACCATGATGATGAATCCGTTACCGATCTGGCCAGTGACTTCGGCGGAGATTTTGGCGCTCCGCCGGCTGCATCCAACAATCAGCCGCAACCTTGGTTGAGCAATTGGGCCATCACTGTCTACGGCGATTACTTGATGTTCGCATCGCACGTAGAGATGATTCAAGAGGCGATCGCCCAAGCTCAAACGGGCACGGATTCCCCACTTGTCACGGAGCCAGACTATCGCCGTGTGAGTACTGCATTGGCCGCTCACTTTGGCGAACAAGACAGCAGTGCCTGGCAGGTCGTCCGCACGAGTCTGGCCTACCGGGTGCAATACGAGCTGTTCCGCGAAGGCAAGCTAATGGAATCGCAAAGCATGTTGGCCAGCATCCTCGACCGCTTGCTGCAGAACCAAGACGAGATGCGCAGCAAGGCGCAAACGCTCAAGGGCAACAAGCTTCCGCCGTTTGAGCAAGTGGCCAAGTTCCTGCAGCCGATGGGATTGGTCGTCCGCACCACCGACAGCGGTTGGTCGTTCGGCGCGGTCATGCTTTCCGAACAAGGTGCAGAGAAAGCCGTGGTTGGCGCACTGGACGCTACTGCGAACAACCCGGAAGCACAAGGCACCCTCAGCTTCGGCAGTGCGGACGCCGCCAAGCGGTAAACGCCTTTGCGAATGCTAGGTGTCTTCATTGCTTGCCACACGTTGCACGAGCACGCACTCCTGCCCGTTTTCTCCTTGCGTAGAACGGGCACTCCTGCCCGTTTTCCTCCGTAGCATGACCACTCCTACTCGTTTTCTTCCATAGCATGACTACTTCTTCCATAGCATGACTACTCTTGCAAGACGTTAACCCCCGATTTTCGATCAGCCGCCCACAGCATTCGCATCGTTTCGCGAGTCGCACTCGCCTAACTTGTGGCGGAATTTCCTGGAGGCGGTTTTCCTGTTCAGCTTGCACATACTTGCGCAACTTACGTCAGCATCTCGTTCGGGTCGATAACAAACTTCTTTGACGAACCGGCGCTGAACTGAGCGTATGCGTTCGAGGCTTGTTGAATCGGTACGACCTCGGTATTCATCACCGCGGGAAGGTCGATACGATTCCACAGGATGGCTTGCATCAATTCACGGCTATAGTTGCGAACGGGGGCCAAGCCCGTAGTCAGTGTTAAAGACTTGTTCCACGCCGCACCTAGAGTAAAGTCGAGCATCCCGCTCTGGGCTCGAGGATGTGGACTACCGGGATCTCTGCCCACATAGATTCCGAGAATGCCAATGGCACCACCTGAGCGAACCACGTCGATCATTGAATTCAACGCCGCCTCTGGGCGTTCTTCCTGGCTATGCTCGCCCAGCCCATGCGCTTCGTAGCCCACGGCGTCCACGCCGCAATCGACCTCTGGAACCCCCAGGATCGCGTCGATTTGATCGACCAACGGCGTCGTGCTGGAAAGGTCGGCA
>CAKQNH010000289.1 GCA_934255105.1 uncultured Pirellulaceae bacterium | reverse complement strand
GATCCCAAGGGGCGTGACTACTACTGGGCCACCAATGATCCCCCGTCGCGTCGCACCGATCATCCGACCGATTTAACCATGTTGTCCGATGGCCACGTAACAGTGACGCCGCTCAGATTCGACATGACCGACACCACCACCTTTGCCAAAATGGCCCATTGGCGGCTTGACGTTCCTAAGAGATCGAGCAACTGAAAATAGCTGCCCTACGAACCGTCGCTGATCCAGCCCCAGTCCTGCAGCTTACATTTAGCCAGAAACAAAATATTCTTGGCATAGCGAGGCCCCAAGCGGCGCGGATTGCTTAGTGCGCGATATAGCCATTCCAAGCCCAGCCACTGCCACGCGGATGGCGCGCGTCGCGAGACACCTGCCAGGAAGTCAAACGAGGCACCGAGCTGGATGCTTAATGGTACGTGTAGGTCAGCCATGTTGTCATGGATCCACAGTTCCCCTTTGGGCTGGCCGAAGGCGACCAGCAGGATGTCGGTACGCGCTGCGTGAATCATGCCCAGCATTTCGCTATGTTCGCTGGCGGTCAACCGGCGAAACGGGGGCGAGTAGCACCCAGCCACGGGCAAGCCGGGAAACAACCGCCCCAGTTCGGCAGCGGCGGATTGAGCCACGCCCGGCGCGGCTCCTAGAAAAAACATGCGGTAGCCATTGTCTGCCGACAATCTCGCTAGTTCCACAATCATGTCCGCCCCAGCCACTCGGCATGGAAGCGGTTTATCTGTATTGCGACTGCGTTTGACTATGGGGTGCCCGTCAGCCACCACGGCCACGCTGCGAGCGTTGACTTCGGCCAAGCGTGGATGCTCCGCGGTGAGCATCAAATAGTTCAAATTGGCGGTGATGAAATACTCCGGCTGACCGCGCTGGATGACTCGTTCGGCCAACTCAAGGGTCTGCTGCATGTCCAGCCTGGCAAAATCGACTCCCCACACATGGCACGTGTCAACGCTCAGCTCCGCTAACCCACACACGGGAAGCGCAGCCGCACCTTGTGTTTCCGGTGCTGCTATCGCTTTAGGCGTCTGGTTGGAATCGGTATCCTGAGCCTCGTGTGTCAGCACAAATGTGGCAGGGGATAACGAAGCGGAATGTTCGTTTGCTGATAGATTGGCAGACATCACATCGTTCAAATTACGAGGAATCGGCAGAGTCGCGTTCACCTAAACCTAGATCATGGCTACACTCATGGTTGCGTTTTTTGCATCAGTAACCTCAGACGAATGGACCGCATGTGCGGGTAGTGAGCATTGCGACAACAAACACACCCAACTAGTGCGGTCGTGCTAGTTATTGAAGGGCTAGGGACAGGCTTGGTCGGTGCCTATGGTTCGAGCACCGCCAGCACCCCTGCGCTGGATCGCATGGCAGCCCACGGACTTGTGCTCGACCAGTGCTTTGTCGATTCCCAAGACATCAATCGACAACTGCGCAGCCTGTGGACTGCCGCCCACGCTTTACAAGCCGATTCGATCCCCTGGAATCTATGGCACAGTTACGCTGCCAAGTGGAATGATTCGGCGGGTGGCGCGCGACTGCTGACCGACTCGCGGCAAGTTGCCGAATTGGCCGGGCAATTGGGGTGTCCACAAGTAATGCTGATCGAACCCGACCGACCGCAGCAGCCCGCCAGCGACACGGCGCACTGTGCCGTGGTGGAATTGCTAGCCACCGCTGCTAGTGAACTGGCGAGTGGGCCTCCGGGACTAGTGTGGATTCATAGTCGCGGCCTGCGGCATGAGTGGGACGCACCACTAGACATGCGGGCGCAGTTTGCCGACCCAGACGATCCCGAACCACCCGCTGAAGTAGACCCACCTACGATCGCCGTCGACGCTAGCACCGATCCAGACTTTGTCGTCGGCTGGGGGCAAGTGGCCGCCGCTCAGACGGCAGTTATCGACGAAGCCATCTCGGCTGTGCGAGAAGCGGTAGCGCAACGTGCGGACTCGGCCGTTTGGTCGTGGCTGTTCACCTCGCTGGGCGGAGTGCCGCTGGGCGAACATGGCCGACTGGGTTGGGGGCACCCTCAGTTGGTCGGCTCGGAACTGCAGACGGCTACGATCATCATCCCGCCCGGTGCGCTGCCCGTCGGCTTGCGACGGCCAGAGTTGTTTCAGTTGCCCGATATTGCCGCCACCCTGGCCGGACTGCTGCAACTCGACTTGCCTGACTGCGTGTGGGGACGCGATGCGTTGGCCCTGGGGGCAGCGCAGTCTCCCGACCGTTGGCCGCATGAATTGCGATTGGCCATGGTGGCGGATACCTTGCGCTGCTGGCTGCGATCGCCGGCCTGGGCCGCCGTGTTGGAGAACACGCAGAAGGGAGATGCAGCACAAGCTGGCCAATCCGAGATGACCAATGCTTCGCCTGGAGACCAATTGTTTGTCAAACCCGAAGATCGGTGGGAAGTCAGCCAGATTGCCGATCGACGTCGCGACATTTTAGCTACCCATCGCCAATTGGCCGCGTTGTATGTGGCCGCTGCCCAGCGTGGGCAGCGCACATCGCTCCCCGCGTTGGACGATGACCTACTCAACCTACTCAGATAAAGGCTGTGCTTTATGAAATCGATCGAATCGGTCCCCGCTTGGAAGCCACGACGGAAAATCCTAGGCATGTCCGCCATCTTGCTCCCGTTCCTTGCAGGTGATTCCTCCAGGGCGGGCGACACATCTTTCAGCGGCGCAAGCCTGCCCACCGGCGATCTGAGCACCCAAATCGACTGGGTGGGCTTCCGCGGCCATGTCCAACGGACGCTCGACGCTGGGCTCATCCCTGCCGTCAATATGGATACCGGCTACACCAACTTGATCGATGCAGACATTCGTCGGCGAGTGCTGAGTGAGACACAGCAGTTGTGCAGTGGTCGCCGCTTTGTGGCTGGAGCTTATGTGGCCGATCATCCGGGCAGTCCGTTTAACGCAGATGCCTATCGCCAGCAGATCGATGAAGTTCAATCGCACGCTGGGATCCCGGTTATATTTCAGTCCTATGGGCTGAGCGAATTGGATGACCCAGCACTCGTCGAGGCCTATCAACGTTTGGCGGCCGACACGCAGCAGTTCGTCGCCTTTGAGCTGGGGACGATGTTCGCGCCTTTCGGCCAGATCTACTCCAGCGAAGTGTACGCTGAACTTGTCCGCATCACGAAATGCCTGGGTGCCAAGCACAGTTCGCTCAATCGCGAACTGGAGTGGGAGCGGCTGGCTATTCGCGATTCAATTCGTCCAGACTTCCACGTCTTGACGGGCAATGACTTGGCTATCGATATGGTCATGTATGGCAGCGACTATCTGCTAGGGCTAAGCACTCTGGCACCCGATCTGTTCGCGCAACGCGACCGCTATTGGCTGGACGGTGATGCCAAGTTCTTTGAGCTCAACGACTGGTTGCAGTATCTCGGCTTCTTTGCGTTTCGCTCACCTGTGCCAGCTTACAAGCACACCGCAGCTCAGTTCCTGAAGCTGCGTGGCTGGATCGCCAGCGACCGCACACATCCGAACAGCCCAACTCGGCCCGACAGCGATCGCGAAGTCCTAGCCACATGGCTGGAGAGCTCCGGCTACGGAGCTACCACACCATAAAACTCCACTGCGGCGACCAAACTCTAGCTCTGCTTGCATCAGCTCTGCTTGCATCAGCTCTGCTCGCATTAGCTCTGCTTGCATCAGCTCTGCTTGCACTGGTTCCTCTCCCTCTGGGAGAGGTCGAGCCTAAGCGAGGGAGAGGGACAATCGCAATCTACTTCTGCGCAATCCGTTTTCCGCGCCCCGCGAGCTCGCCTCACGGGTGAAGGTGTTTTGAAGCTAGTTGCCCGCCATCCCATCCCCCTCGCAAAACTTGGCTCCTGCCAGGCAACCTAGCGTGAAGCCGATGCCTTCCAAGATGTGGGGTATAAAACGGGCAGGAGTGCTCGTTCTACTTTAAAACGGGCAGGAGTGCCCGTTCTACGGAGGAGCCACAGAGGTTACAGCAAAACAGGCGACCGGGCTGATGCCTGGCCGCCTGAGTTTCATGCATGATCGTGGTCACTGCCTAGTTTCAGTGGCCCTACAGCACCGATGCGTCGGTAGCGTCGCCATCGCTGGCTTCGCCCCCAGGTCGGCTCTGCTGCAATAGCGGGAAGCTCTCTTCCAATGCGTCGGTACCGCGATTGACCAAGTCTTCCAGTGCCTCGCGGCGGTAGGAAACTTGGGACTCTTGGAAGGTACGGAAACCAGTGCCAGCCGGGATCAAGTGCCCGAGGATCACGTTCTCCTTCAATCCGACCAAGCGATCGACCTTGCCTGCTAGGGCGGCTTCGGTCAGTACCTTGGTGGTCTCTTGGAAGCTGGCCGCCGAGATAAAGCTGCTGCTTTGCACGGACGCCTTAGTAATCCCCAGCAACTGCGTGCTGGCGGTGGCTGGCTTCGGCTTCTTGCCCTTAGCAGGCGCTCCACCCAGCCCTTCGACTTGGGCATTGGACTGCTCGAAGGCGTCGCGCGGCACCAGGGTACCGATCGAGTAATCGGAATCGCCCGGATCGCTGACCTTGATGCATTCGGCCACTTCGTTATTGATTCGGCGAAACTCGAACTTATCCATCACCAGGCCGGGCAGCAGCGTTGTGTCGCCAGCCGACTCGATCTTCACCTTGCGCAACATCCTCGCGATAATCACCTCGACGTGTTTGTCGTTGATCTCCACGCGTTGGCTGCGGTAGACCTGCTGGATCTCGTGCGTCAGATACTGCTGCACCGCCTCTTCGCCACTGACACGCAAAATGTCGTGCGGCACCAGCGGTCCGTCGACCAGGGCTTGGCCCGACTTGACCTCGTCGCCCGTGTGGACCAGGAAGCGTTTGCCGTGCGGCACCAAGTGCTCGTGCTCGACGCCACTTTCGCTGCGCACTAGAATCGTGCGTTTGCCGCGCCGCCGAGCTTGCTGTAGTTCCACGATTCCGTCGACTTCGGCGATTACGGCTGGATCCTTCGGCTTGCGAGCTTCGAAAATCTCGGTCACACGAGGCAGACCGCCGGTGATGTCCGACAAGCCCTTCGACTCACGCGGCATCTCAGCAATGTCAGCTCCAGCGGTAACGACCTTGCCTTCCTGTACAGAGATCACGGCGCGCTCGGGCAGGTAGTACACGTCGAGCGGTTTGCCTTCATTGTCTTCGATGACAATCTGCGGGTGCAATTCACCCTTGTGATCGATGATCAACATGCGGACACCACCACCCGGGTCGCGTTCAACGCGCATCGTTACACCTTCGACTACATCGTCAAAGCGAACCTTACCGGCCACTTCGCTGATGATCGGAATCTTATGCGGGTTCCATTCGCACAGAACTTGATTCTCGGTAACCACTTCGTCCTCTTTAACGCGCAATACAGCGGCCGCAGGAATGTCGTATTTCTCCAGTTCACGTCCCCGGTTATCAACCAGAATCAGTTCACTGTTACGAGTCAGTACGATTTGGACACCCTCTTCATTGGTCACAGTCCGCATCTTGGCGAACTTGGCGATACCGCCCCGCTTGGCCTTGATCTCACTTTCTTCAACACTGGTGTTTACCGCACCACCGATATGGAAGGTCCGCATCGTCAACTGCGTTCCCGGTTCACCGATGGACTGAGCTGCGATGATACCGACGGCCATGCCTTCTTCGACCATGGCTCCAGTGGACATATCCATCCCGTAGCAGCAGCGGCACACGCCCAGTGAGGCTTCACAGGTCATTGGGCTGCGGACTTGGATTTTCTCCAAGCCCATCTCTTCGATCTTGCGGGCTATTTCGCGAGTGATCATCGCATTCTCTTCCACGATGACTTCGTCGGTCACCGGGTTGACGATATTCTGCCGCGACACGCGGCCAGCGATCGCTTCAATCAAGCGCACTTCAACCTTCTCACCGCGGTAGACAACTCCCTTGGTGATACCCTGCGTGGTACCGCAATTTTCCAAAGTGATGACCACGTTCTGGGCCACGTCAGCCAGCTTACGAGTCAGATAGCCCGAGTCGGCTGTCTTCAGCGCCGTATCGGCCAGTCCCTTGCGCGCACCGTGCGTGCTGGAGAAGTACTCGAGCACCGTCAGGCCTTCGCGGAAGTTGGCTTTGATCGGCGTCTCGATGATCTCACCGGTCGGCTTGGCCATCAAACCACGCATGCCCGCCAGTTGGCGAATCTGTTCAATCCCCCCCCGAGCACCGGAGTGAGCCATCAAATACACGGGGTTGACGTACCATTCGCCAAGGTGGTCGTCATGTTCCATGGCGGACATCATGTCCTTGGTGATTTTCTCCCGGGCGTGGGTCCACAAATCGAGCACCTGTCGATAGCGTTCCACTGGGGTAATC
>CAKQNH010000288.1 GCA_934255105.1 uncultured Pirellulaceae bacterium | reverse complement strand
ACTGAGGTCTCAGCGAAAGTCAGTCGTTTTTCAAGGTAGAGTATGATGAGTAAAATATTTCCTATCGACAGTTACCGCTGCATCAGCGGCTCAACATCGGCACCTTGCATCAGCATACTGGTGATTGCACATCACGAATCGATCTTGGTGCATCGCACATTGAAAAGCGTGTACGCTGCAGTGGCGGATGCAGAGCAGCATGATATCGCCTGCGAGGTTATCGTCGTATTGGATAGAGGCGACGAGCCCACGCGTCGCTGCGTTAGCGATTTTCCAGACAGACGACATCAGGTGCTCGAAGTGGATGTCGGGGATCTGGCGCTAGCTCGTGAAGCGGGACGCGCAATTGCTAAAGGAAAATATATTTCCTTGATCGATGGCGACGATCTGTACGGTCAAGAGTGGCTGAGACGCGCCTACACGTATGCAGAGTCACAGACACAGCAGAAGATAATTCTGCACGCACAGCATCAAATCTTCTTCGATGCGGATTCTTTTTCGGTACGTTATCAACCTAGTGTAGGAGAGGATAGCCGCGGGTTTGAAAAGCTCTGTTTAGTCTCGGCTAATCACTGGACATCGATTCTATTCTTCTCGCGCGAGGTTTATGCGAGCCGGCCGTTTACCTTCATTTCCCGCGATCGGCAAAATCCGCATAATTTCGGCTATGGCTTCGAAGATTGGCACTGGATCGCCGAACAGGTTGCGGACGACAGTCAAGTTCTGATAGTGCCTGAGACGTGCAACTTTGTGCGTCGAAAGAGGCGCAATTCGATGCTGCAAGCCTACGCGCAGGCCAAATCGCTGCTCCCTCCGACTGCGCTGCTACATCCGCCTACCGTAGCGAAGCAGATTCGTGAATTGATCGGCCAGCATCACAATTCACCAACTCAACCGGTCGTGCACGAACATCCAGTTCACCATCGTCGTTCGCTTGGCACTCGCTTAAAAAAGATTGAGCGTTCCTTCCGCAAGCGGTTTCCTAAGGCAAGACTGGCACTCAAAGGATTCAAAGGTTCGTTGGATAAGCTAGGGGCTCGATTGCCTCAAGTCCATGGCCATCTGGAAACAGCCGATTCATTCCTGGAGCAAGCTTGCCGAAACATACACCATATCGATACGAAAATATTTCCTAGCCAAGGGTTTTTGCGAAAACACTACGATGTCGGTTCTGCTCCTAAATTCTTTGCTGGCAAGTACCGCCAATTGTGTGCGGCTGTCCAAAACTCGCCGACGCATGTGTTCTTGGTACCGTGGCTGAAACGTGGCGGTAGTGACCTGGAAACACTCAATTACATCCATGCGCTGTGCGACGCATCTAGTACTAACCAGCCGCTTGTAATCGGTACCGTCGCAGCAGAGTCACCATGGGTCAAGCAGTTGCCAGACCGCGTGCCCTTCATCAATTTCGGAAGCATCTTTTTCGATGCAGCCTACGAAGATCAGAAGAATATGCTAGCGACATTCCTAGTCCAATTGGGATCGCCGGTGATACACAATGTCAACTCGCAGTTGGGTTACCACGTTTTTCACGAGAACGCCCATGCACTTAAGAACCAATCTCGGCTCTATGCGAGCATATTTTGTGAAGACATTACCCCAGAAGGTCGTACGGTAGGCTACGCCTTCGATGAGCTGATCGAATGCATTGATGATCTGGCCGGGGTGTTCACCGATAATCAGCGAATTATCAACTACTTGATTGAGCTATTCGGAATCCCCGAGCAAAAATTCCATTTGCATTATCAGCCTATCGAGTCTCAGCCAGTGGCGGCGCGGCGTGAAGCTGACGAATTGCGGGTGTTATGGGCTGGGAGAATCGATCGGCAGAAACGGATCGACGTGCTTTATCGGATCGTAGAGCGACTAGAAAATACAGGCATCCGTTTTTCTATCTACGGAGAAAGCGTTCTGGATGCGCAGTCGCCCAAGCTTGACTGGAGCCGGTTCTCGCACGTCCGTTGCTGCGGTGCGTATGACGGATTTGCCTCGCTTCCACATAATGAGTTCGATGTGTTTTTGCACACTGCACAGTGGGAAGGGCTCCCGAACGTACTGCTGGAATCGCTGTCACGCGGCTTGCCCATCGTCGCCTCAGGCGTCGGCGGCGTACCCGAACTGACTCAGTGCAATTCGACAGGTATTGCGGTAACTCCGTTTGACAATGTAGACGAGTACTGTACGCGACTCCTGGAACTGCGTGAAGATCGTAAAAAGCTGAATAATTTGGCTCATGCCGGATGGCAGCTAGTACGGCAAAGACATAGCTGGCAGGCTTTTCATCAAACCCTAGGTACGATCCCCGATTATTGCCACCCTCGGCAAGCCAGCCGAGCTAAAGCAGCGGCTTAGCTCAGGCGCATCGATATTTTCGCCAGGCCCGAATTTTGCAAGCTGGCGTGCTCTATATGTCGGAAACAAGGGATTGCACCGTGGAAAGAAAGAAGCTCGATAGCCTGACTTCGCTACGTGCGGTTGCTGCAGTACTGGTAGTTGTGCAGCATACGGTTGGGTACGACGTGCTGTCAACCATTCCGATTGTGAATCGATTCCCATGGGATCATGGCGTGTCGTTTTTTTTTGTGCTGTCGGGCTTCATTCTGACCTATGTCTACCAGGAGCTAAAGCCTGAGCGCTGGCGAGAATTTTTTGTTGCTCGCATCGCCAGGATTTGGCCGGCCCATGTGTTTGCACTTTTGATGGGGTTTTTGCTGGGGCAATATGCTTTGGGGAATAAGCCCACGCTGTTGATCAATGCGGCAATGCTGCAGAGCTGGATCCCAGTCTCCAGCGCCTACTTTTCTTACAACGGCGTGTCATGGTCGATATCCACGGAGCTGGGATTCTATCTGATGTTTCCGTTCCTAATCCTAGGTTTTTCCAGATCCTGGCATTGGAAATTAGCCATCGTGATGGCTGTGCTAGGGGTGGTCCTCGCCAGCTGTGTCTTCGCCGGCCTGCCCGGCTATTCGGACAATTCCCACATCCTCAGCTACCATGGCTTGGTCTACATTTCCCCGTTAGCAAGACTGCTTGAGTTTTTCATCGGCATGCTTACGGGGCAACTCTTTTTTTCGCGGCCCATGAAATCCTCTTCGACCTGCCTGTGGTCCGCTCTGGAAATCGTCGTACCCGCGATTGCCGTGGCAAATAGTCTCTGGGGAATACAGTTGATGATGACACCCTGGGCGGCTGTTAATGAATATCTTATGCATAGCGGTTCTCAGCTTTGGCTAGCCCTCGTGATATTCATCTATGCCCATCACAATGGTATTTTTTCTCGCTTGCTTTGCAAGCCTGCGTTCATCTTTCTAGGCGAGATCAGTTTTTCCGTTTACCTCCTACATATCATGATTTACTGGTCCATCGTCCGGACATTCCCCGCGTGGGACGGTGTCACCCGACATATGGTGTTCTGGCCGAGTCTTTTGGTGGCGGCCAGTGGATCCTACCTGTTCGTCGAGCAACCGGCCCGCAAGTTCCTGCGCAAGGCTTTCTCGCGAACTGAGCACACGACTTCGAGGTCGCTCGGAGCCTCGGTACTTCGCTACCCAGTCCGCGCCGTCTTGAAAGCTACCAATAAATCTCCCCAACATTGATTGAAGCATGCTTGCCAAGTCTGGATCTTAGGAGCTTGCATGTCTGCGTCTGTAGCTGAAAGCCGCGCTAGCCGGTTCGCCTGGCACTGGCGAATCAACGTTGAAAGCGAGGCTGCATCGGTGGAGTCAAAGAAATGGCAAGCACTGCCGCCGACTTCACGATGGATAGGTATATCGCTGGCCAGTATTGTCTTACCGCGCGCCAACGACTCGACAATCGGCAGTCCAAAACCTTCGTCTTTTGAAGCTGTGATGATGGCCCGAGCCTGCTGATAGCAGAAGTTTACCTCCGCGTCGCTGGCGTCGTGAAAAACAAATAGCCGTTTTCCCAGTTCGCCGTGTTCAGCGATTCGCTGCAAGATATCGCAGCACTGCCAGCCCACTCTACCGATCAAGCATAAGCATACGTCATGTCCCTGACGCCACAATGCATCGAACGCGTCGAGCAATAGCCCGTGGTTTTTGCGAGGATCGAAGGTAGCCACACAGACGTAAGTCGGAGACTGACCAGCGGTCGAATTGGCAAACGGCCTCTCGAACTGAGGTCTGACTATGCCGTGCCCCGACGATATCTCACAGCCCAGGGTGATCGTGCGCATTTCGGGGCAGCCGCGGTCGGTGCCACCATGAAGACTTTGGAATTCGAGCAGATTTCGCCGCTCACAATCGCTAATGCATAAGATCAAATGCGACTTGGCCAACATTTGAAGCAAGTAATCGGAAAATCCCTTGTTTTTCGCACCGTCGCGCAGCGGAATCAAGTCATAGAACAACATGCTGATCATGGCACCATTCTGCCGCGCATGGTCGACTGAAGCCCAGACTGCCGGATGAGCCCAGTATGCGTCCGGGAGCCAGACGATATCGTCAGCACTTGGCTCCACGGGAACCTGCCCGGCACTCGCGCGGCGCAGGGCGCGGCGTTTGTACCGCCGATGCCACGACTTGAAGATACCCAAGTGGCCCGACGGTGGTAGTAGTGCGCGCCGAACTGTCGTAAGTGCTATCACGCGACAGAGACACGTCGCTGACCAACGATATAGGGCTGGCATGTTTTCTAGGCAGTTGTGTTCAAGCTTCGCCGCGCGTGACAACGATTCCTCAGCGCGAGAGTCCAACCTATAGAATCTCCCTTCAAAAGCGAAAATCGGAACGAATTCCACTTGGCTGCTATGTGGCACGCTATCCTCACATCGCGCGGTTTCAGCCAGGCTGCGGACGACGCGTTCGATGCCACTCATCTTGCCAGATAAGACCGTAAACGACATATCATAGAGAACTCGCTTCGGGGTAGCTGGCCAGGCCCTCGCGTCATTCACTTCGGTTAAATCCATGGCTGAGGCAACTATGCAAATTTCAGAACGATTCTGGTAGCGCGTAAACGCCGTGAATACCGATCGAGTTGTGGGTCGATGCTGGTCGAACTGTGCTCCCAGCAAAATAGCTAAAAGCCTCCGCCGCGACGACCTCCGGAAATCACCAGAGTCTACCCAAATCTCTCTTGATACAATAGTTGTCTTGTGCCTATGACTCTGAGACTCGGCGACGAGAGCCACTGAGATAAACTACGATCCGGAGCCGCGATTTGCCGAAACAAGCGTTCGTTACCGTTGTCACACGCAATTACCTGCACTACGCGAGAGCGCTGGCGGAGTCCTGCCGCTACTGGCAGGCTGGTGTGCCACTGACTGTAGTGCTGGCGGACAATTTTACGAACGAGGCCGTGCCCCCGGTCCTGCAGGATTGTGTGCTTCTTGCCGAAAAATTAGGCATTGACGATTGGAATCGCTTTGCGTTTCAATACACGCCCTTCGAGTTGTGCTGCGCACTCAAGCCTTTTGCAATGCAGTTGCTATTTTCCCAAGGCTACGATCAGGTGGTGTTTCTCGACGCCGATCTGGCACTGTATTCCCCCTTAGATTCCGTCGCCCAAGCCCTCCAGTTGCACTCAATTGCGCTCGTTCCGCATCTGCATAAACCTTTGCCACGCGACGGGCGCAAGCCAGCCGAAAACAATTTCCTCAATGCGGGTACCTATAACGGCGGGTTGGTCGCTTGCCGTGGAGATGACGTCGGAAGGCAATTCCTGCAATGGTGGAAGGACCACTTGCAATACGATTGCTACGTCGATGTCTCCAGCGGAGTATTTGTCGACCAAAAGTGGCTGAATCTAGTCCCCGGCATGTTCCCCGATGTGGCCATCATTCGCCAGCCCGGTTGCAATGCCGGACACTGGACGCTGTCGCAGTTCCCCTTAACGGGCGATCGTCAAAGCGGCTACCGCGTCGGCACGCAACCGCTGGAGTGCTTTCACTTCAGCAATTTCCTACCCGACAACCCGTATGAGTTTATGCACAGCCAGACGCGTGTCAGCTTCCATACCTCGCCCGCACTGGCCGAACTGGTGCGCGACTATCATCAGCAGTTGATTGGTCATGGGGCCGAACAATTTGCTCCGCTCGGTTGCCAATTCGATCATCTGTCAAATGGAACGCCGGTCAAGCCAGAATGGCGCGAAGCCATACGCCGCAATGTCAAGGAACTCCGCCACATCGACAATCCGTTCGATGTATCGGCCAATCCAGACATAGTTGCACGATTCGAAAAGGCAGCCCGCCGCGCTCATAAGTGGCGCAGCGACTGGCGGACCCAGCTACCGAGCGATCAAAGCAAGAAGAAAAAAACAAAGCGGTTGAAGAATTACTGGCGCTATCTCACCTCGCGTCGCTCACGGTAGAGTTTATTCGCGTGGGCGGTA
>CAKQNH010000287.1 GCA_934255105.1 uncultured Pirellulaceae bacterium | reverse complement strand
AACTAACCCGTGGGAAATTGGCGACAGTACTCGTAGACCGCCATAGTGGTCGCCGTGACGACATTGTAGCTGGCGGGTTGTCCGTAGACGGGGATTTCTACGACGTCGTCCAGTAGGTCGAGCACCTCTTGCGTCAGACCTTCGCGTTCCGAGCCGATGATGAGTGCCGTTTGACGTTCGAATCGATAGTCGTACAACGATTGGGAATGGGTCGTTTGCTCCAGCCCAACACAGCGGTAACCTTGGCTGCGCAATTTATCCAACACCGGTGGTAGGCTCCGCGGCGAACTGATTTTAACCACGTCGACCGCATCGCGGGCGATCTCGCGGTCGACCTTGCCCCCGCCGCAGTGGATGACCTCTGGAATAGCCGCGCAGCCGGCCAGCCGAACCATGCGGCTCAAATTGACGTTGCTGCGGAGAGGTGCCGCGACCAACAGCAATGCCCGCGGTTGAGTCAACGCTGTGGGAGGCTGGTGGCGTAGGTGCGTAAATTTCGACATGCTGAGCATCGGTTTAAATGAGTGGCGCGTCTAACGCCAGTCGCAGACGATAGGTAGCGGAACTCGCCAAGATTTTCGATTGGTCGGGCACGGGCCGAAAGCCTTGGCGACTTCCGCTCCAGGAACCCAAGCCTATTTGGAATGGCAGAGCCCTAGCGCTGCAACTGATCATACAGTTCGGCCGCCGCTTGTGAATAACCCGCGCCCGCCAAGCAGTCGGCCTTCAAGCGCAGGACATGCAATTTCTCACTGGCGGTGCGCTGCGCATGGGGATGTTCTGCGCGCTGCAACAACTCGAGCGCCTCCTCCCAATTAGCTCCCGCGTGGGCTCGTCGCACAGCTTCCATGTAACATGCGCTAGCCTCGCGAAAGTGTTGGGCCTCCCAATAGTGATTGCCAATGCAAGCCCATGCGGGAGGTGTTTCACAGGAGAGCACGCGCGCCAGTCGGTAATGGCGACGCTGGGTGCGTTCGGGCGAAATGGAGCCTAGTATGGCGCGGCGAAAGTTCTCATGGGAGATCTCGATGTGTGAATCCAGATCGTTATGAGATGAACTGATCCACCCCTGCGAAGCCAGCCCATCGAGTAGCCGCTGCAATTCATCTGGAAAGATCCGCGAGACCATTTGGAGTTGGTGGAAACTCAACGCATCTCCGGCTACCGCCAAGTACTGCAGGACGTTCTCGGCCGCTTGCGGGAGCGTGCTGAAGCTCCGACTGGGGCTGGACTGCACATCTTTGGGCAGCCGATCCTTCCCCGAAGTGCCCCGAGTATTTACATCGTGTACATACGCCCGAAAGATCTCCCGCAAAAGAAAAGGATTGCCCCAGGAACGCTGCGCGATATCCTCCGCCACAGATGGATCCATGGTGACACACTTGCTGCTACACCAGTAGTCGAGCACTTTCCGGCAAGTGGCTTGTGCCAGCGGAGAGAGAGCAATTTCCACCGTGGGATAAGCTTCCAGCTTGTCATCCGTGGGATAAGCTTCCAGCTTGTCATCCGTGGGATAAGCTTCCAGCTTGTCATCCGTGGGACAAGCTTCCAGCTTGTCGCCCGTGGGACAAGCTTCCAGCTTGTCTCTCCCCCCCCCCTCCATCCTAGGCCGCTGCTCCGCAACTCGTCGAAAGACGTCATGCAAGCATGTCGTGTTGCTTTCGTCGATCAGCACCAGCGCACCCTGGAAATGGCCAGTGTGGCCAAGCAGTTGCTTGAGTGTTTGCAAGCTTTCTAAGTCGGCCCAGTGCGCGTCGTCGACACAGATGATCAATGGCCGCTGGCGACTTAGTTGGAGCAACCACTGCACCAGCGATCGCCGGCTAGCAGCCTGGGCCGCTGCGCTAGCGGGCCTATCCGCTGCGGGACTTCGTGGGAGCGTTACCTCACGAGCTGGCAACAACTGTTGTATCTGAGGGAACAACACGCAGATCTCGTCGGCCAGCCCCTCCAGCGCCGGTTGCCAGCTTGCCACATCTAGCCGTGGTACAGCCATCGTCAACTCCTGAACGATGGCATTGAGCAATCGAAACGGAGTATGGTCCTGTCGATAACATTGCACTGAGAGCAGCAGTCGACTATGTTCTGAAAAAGTTTGCAGCCAGTGATTCAACAGCGTAGTTTTGCCACTACCGACCTCTCCGTGCAGGATGACCAAACTGGCTTGGGAAGCTACTGTAGAGCCACTATCGTCAGGCTGCCCTCCCAAGCTAGGATCTGCCTCAAGCCGACTGTGTGAGGTACTTTCGCTGAGTAACTTTGTCGCGCGGGTGAGTATTTCCAGCTCATCATCGCGCCCCCAGCACACTCGAAGTGACTTGCGCACTGGCAGGTTCTGTTTGTGACCGGTCAAGCGTCGGACCACGTCACTTCCGGAGGGACGTTGAGCAGGATCGGATTGCAAGAGGTCGATGCACAAATTTGCTAATTCTTCAGGGCACGCCTGCAACAGTTGCCGCACTTGGTCCAGATCCAATTGGTAGTTCGTCTGTCGCGGATCGCTCTCGGACAGTTCGATGTGGATGGGGGGAAATGTGTCGGTCAAAACTTCGTAAATCATGACGCCAAAGCTGTACCAATCGCTGGCATAACCGGCGACACCACCTTGGATGACCTCGGGGGCCATGTACTGCAGAGTGCCTACCAAGCGGTTGTCCTGACCGGCACGAATCGCTAAGCCCAGATCCAACAGCATCGCGCGGCAGCCCGCAGTAATCATCATGTTGGAGCACTTCAAATCGCAGTGTACCACTTGGTGTTCGTGCAGATATTCGACGGCCGACGCCAATTGCCCCAGCACGTCGCGGAGCTTCTCCCAACGCGACTCCGATCGCTGGGCACCTTTGCGAAACCAATCGCGGATCATCATGCCCTCCACTAGTTCCATGGAGAAGTAGCGAATGTCTCCGTCGCAAAAGGTATCGTACAACTTCACCAAATGCGGGTGGCTCAACTGAGACAGCCAGCGGAATTCTTCGATGAAACGATAGATACTCCAAGCGTCGATTCGGCGCATGATCTTTACGGCAACTTGAGCCGTGCTCCGCAGATCCAGCGCCGCATGCACATAGCCCATGCCCCCACGGCCCACCAACCGCAACAGTAGAAAGCAGCCCAAATTTAGCGGTAGCGGATCCAACGTGATCGAGTCCGACAACGAGGCCTCCTTGATCGTCGAGTCGGAGCGGCCGACCGGTCCGACTGGCAGGTTGGCCGCCCGCCCGATCGGAAGTTTGTTCTCGGTTAGGTCCAACAGCCGAATGAGCTGGTCGCGCGCCTGGGCGCAGAGCGGTAGGTACGACTCTGGATTGGGCGGGCGTGGATCATGCCGTAACCGCAAAGCGTATTCGAGCACAATCAAGCGAATCACCAACTCGCTACGTCCCGTCAGCTCGGGGAACCGCAGCAGAAATAGCGGCACACATGGCTTGACTCGCTGGTCATCATCGCCACCATCGGCGTCGATACCCGAGCCTAGGTCAACTACGCTATCCCCGCTGATTTGGCGATCTTCATTGTTAAACGGCAGTGAATCAGAAGGCGAGCGATCGGGAGCGGGAGCATCCAGGCGCCTCGTGTCCGAGCTGAGGCCGCCGCTTGGCGGCTGAAACGCAAACTCGAGTTCAATGCCCAGCAATCGAGCTAACAATTCAAGACGTTGATCGGCGTCGATCTGGTTCAGATAGAGCGTGTAACTTTCTGGATTGAAGCCGCGCCAACTCAGCTTGAAAGCTTGTTCGAGTTCCAGTAGTTGGCGGTTCAATGCAATCAGCCTCCGAGTAATCACCACGTACCGAATGTCGCAGCCGAAGTCGCCAGACTTTGGACAAACTGAACTATTTCACAAGTCTGGCGACTTAGTCGATGACAGCAATTCTGCTCATCATGCGTCACTCGTTCGAACCTGGAGCAATTGATGCGTGGGATCCCAGTCGAGCCACAGTGTGGTGGCGGGCTGCGCACCGTGTTCGACGATCCATTTGGCCAGGGGGGCGACGACATCGGTCTCAATGGTCCGTTGCAGCGGCCGCGCTCCCAAATGTTTTTGAAACCCTGCCCGCGCCAGATGGGCTACCAACTGCGGTGTCCAGTGGATGCCACGGCCATAACGCTCTAAGCCTTCGCGGCCGCGCAGATCCTCAAGCTCCTTGATTGTAATCTGGTGAATAACCTCGGGGCTAAGTGGCGCAAACGGAATGACGCTATCGAGTCGATTGAAAAATTCGGGGCGAAACGCTCGGCGCACTTCGCTCACATAATCGATGTGTGTATCTTCGCTAAAGCCTAGGGAGGTACTGCTGCGCGCCCCCACGTTGCTGGTCATGATGATGACTGAGTTGCGGAACGACGTGACTCGCCCCAGTCGGTCGGTCAACCTGCCTTCATCCAACATGCTCAGCATTATATCAAAAACTTCAGTCGATGCCTTTTCTATTTCGTCCAGCAGCAGCACGCTCAGCGGACGCGAACGTATCTGCTGAATCCAGGCAGCCGAGTTGCCGGTGGCATCGTTGAGGAACCGATACCCGGCCGAGGCACCAGCGTATTCGCTCATGTCCAGGCGAATCATCGAGCTCTTTTCTCCGGCGGCACCAAACAGATACTTGGCTAGCGATTTGGCCAACTGCGTTTTGCCAACTCCCGTCGGTCCGCAAAACAGCAGACAGCCGAACGGTCGCCGTGGGTCTTGCACGGCTGATTTGATCCGCGTCACAATGCTGGCCACCTGGTGGCAAGCTCTCATCTGGCCAATCACGTCGCGCGCCAGGTCGTCGACGACTTGCACTTTGGATAGCGTTTGAGCATCGTCCAAAAGTTTCAGTGGCAACCCCGTGCGCCGGCTAAAGCGATCCAAAATCCACGCCTCTGTCCACTGCCTGGGTTGGCCTGGGCTGCGCTTTCGTCCGGCTAATTCCAGTACGAAACGCATGGCTGGTCCAGGCGGCGCACTGTGGCGTTGGAATTGGCGACACAAGCGCGAGACACACGCGGGGATGTTTGGGTCAAACTTGATGTCGGCTGACTGTAGCTGTTGAGCCAAAGTCATCCGCAGCAGTTCCAGTTCATACTCAACCTGCATGGGCTCCACGCGCACGATGGGGAGCGCATCAATGAGCCCCGGCAGCAACCTCCGACAGGCATCGAGTTCGGTGGGATTCGCTTCGGCAACCATCCGCAAACTACCACTTCGCAAGTAGGGAATCAAGAACGAGGCCAGCGAATCGCGCGGTTCATGCCCGCCTACTGACACCAAATCTAGCAGGTTCTCGATCGCTAGCACGCCATCGATGTCTGCCAGTTCGGCGACTACCGCTTCGAGCCGTTGTTGCCACTGGCCAAGATAACGCATGCCAGCGATCAAGCGGCCAGCGCTGCTGGACCAAAACAACGGTTGCAGCGGCTGAGCGTCGCTCCCTTTTTCGCGGTGCTGCTTGCGCTGCGTACGCCGGGCGAGAAATATCTCACGCGCGACGGAACTAATCAACGTCGTCTTGCCAACGCCCGTCTCCCCCACGACCAGGCAACTGCCGGCACCGATCGCAGCCCGCAGTTGCAACAATACACCGTCTCGTGAGCCCGCCGCGATGGTCAAATTACGACCATCGCTGAGCGGTTCCGCCACTTGTCTGAGCACCCGCGTGCGATGCGCGGAGTGCCGCTTGGCAGGCTTGGCCAAATCCAAACGCATCCATTGCAGTTCGCTGGCCGCTGGTGGCCACAACTTGTGTAGATCGCGCGGCGACAGCGTGGCCGTGATCGAACGCACCGTTTCCGACAGGATCGTCGGCAGTAACTTGCGCTCGGGAATGTATAGCACTTCGCCAAAATCGGGAAGCATGCAGTACAGTTGTTCGCGCTCGTCGATCAACTCGACATAACGCACGGGCAACTGCACTTTGGGGCCCGCCGGATACCGTCGCTCTTTGTAGATCACCGCCGGCTGAACTTCGAACTTCTTTTGAGCCATCGTGGCCGATTTCCAAGTGGTGAGCGAAGAAACACGATGTTTTTTGATTTCGCGATGCAAGCTTTTTTTCAAAAGCCGCAACGACTGCTCGACTGAAAAGCCAGCCGCCTGGTGAGACAGGCCATCGAGCAGTTGAGCGATCGCCACACCGGCCACGGGTTGATCGATGAGTACAGGCATTTTTGCAAACATGTCTACAGCGGCTCCTGCAATGCTTGCCCGCCGGCAAAGGTCGGCGGCACTGGCAAGCAATCGGTCCACCACTGCATAATTTGTGCCAGAGTTTTGTTCGGCTCCTGCCAACTCAAGTTCAGCAGGTCGAGTTGCGCCCCACTATGGTAGTCTGTCATCGACTCGTCTAGCTCGCCACGAATGACGCTAGTTGGCCAGATTTGCTCTGTTGGCG
>CAKQNH010000286.1 GCA_934255105.1 uncultured Pirellulaceae bacterium | reverse complement strand
AGTCCTAACCGGGCTGATGATGAACCAGAATGACAAAGAAGTAACCATCCGCAGCGCGGAAGGGATCGATACGCACGTTGCGCGAACGGACATCGAAGAACTGAAAAAACAGCAGGTATCCCTCATGCCCACCGACTTGCACAAAGCGTTCTCGCTTGAAGATCTGATCGATGTGGTCGAATACATGGCCAGCCTGCGACGACACGACAGCAATCCTTCCACGCAATCAGACCACGCTGGTAGCAACGCAGACCAATCTCCTCTGCCGGAGATCGATACTTCGCATGATCCCAAGCGAGCTGTTGCCGGATTTAATGTTGCCGAAGGATTACAGGTCGAACTGTTTGCTGCAGAACCACAATTGCTCAGCCCAACCAGCATCGATGTAGATCACTTGGGGCGAGTCTGGGTCTGTGAAGCGGTCAATTACCGACACTTCCGCAACACCGACAATCCACAGCGGACCGCCGGCGACCGTATCTTGATCTTAGAAGACACAACGGGCGACGGGCGGGCGGACAAACAGACGGTGTTCTACCAGGGGACGGATATCGATTCACCGCACGGTGTGACCGTGCTAGGGAATCAAATCTTCGTGTCCGCCGGTTCTCAAGTACTGGTCTTTACCGATGACGATGGTGACTTGGTGCCGGATTCCAAACGCGCGCTCTTTACAGGTATCTCAGGAGTCCAGCACGATCACGGCATTCATGCGTTGAACATCGGACCCGATGGCAGACTCTATTTCAATTTTGGCAACGAGGGGAAGCAGCTTAAGTCGGCTACAGGCGAGCCCATTGTGGACCAAGCGGGCAACGTGGTCGAAGACGCTCGCAAGCCTTATCAACAAGGGATGGTCTTTCGCTGCAACCTAGACGGCAGCCAGTTGGAAACGCTGGGATGGAATTTCCGCAACAATTGGGAACTGTGCGTCGACTCGTTTGGCAGCATGTGGCAATCGGACAACGATGACGATGGCAACCGTGGCACGCGCATCAATTTCGTGATGGAGTTCGGCAACTACGGCTACCGCGATGAACTGACCGGCGACGCTTGGCAAGTCCCACGCACCGGCATGGAATCCGAAATACCATTGCAGCATTGGCACTTGAACGATCCCGGCGTCGTTCCCAATATTTTGCAAACCGGCGCGGGATCGCCGACGGGCATTTGTTTCTATGAGGGGACGCTACTTCCCGAGCGCTTTCAAAATCAGATCATCCACACCGACCCAGGCCCCGGCGTGGTCCGCGCGTATCCAGTCGAGCCGATTGGTGCCGGATATCAGGCTAGCATTTTGAATTTGATTCAGGCGGTCAACGATCCGTGGTTCCGTCCAGTCGACGTCTGTACGGCGCCAGACGGTTCACTATTTGTAGCCGATTGGTACGATCCCGGCGTCGGTGGGCACGCGATGGGTGACGTCGAACATGGCCGCATCTTCCGCATCGTACCCACGGGGCATCGGGGATACGAGATTCCCAAAGTGGACTTCTCTACCGCCGCTGGGGCGACAGCAGCCCTGATGAATCCCAATTTAGCCACACGATTTAGGGCTCAGCAGGCATTGCAGGCTATGGGGCCGGGCGCTGTACCCACGCTGCAGCGGGCCGTCGTGACGGCGTCTACTGACGCCTTGCGTGCGCGAGCTCTATGGCAACTGGCGATCGTCAGTGGCCAACCGCAGCACCAAGTGCAGGCCGGCATCGAGCATGCAAATACAGATATGCGCATCGCGGCGGTGCGTATGGCTCGTCAACATGCCCTCGATCTACTACCCATTGTCGAACAGCTCAAGCGCGACCCTTCAGCCGCCGTGCGCCGCGAATTGGCCATTGCGCTGCGGCACAACACGCATCCTCGCGCCGCTCAGCTATGGGTCGATCTCGCGCTGCAGCACGACGGTGTCGATCGCTGGTACATCGAAGCTCTGGGGATTGCTGCCGATCGCCAGTGGGACAGTTTTTTCCAAGCTTGGCTGGATCGCGTGGGAGACGACTGGAATACACCCGCCGGACGCGACATCGTGTGGCGCTGCCGCGCGCTCCAAGCCTGTCACTACTTGGCAGAGATCATCTCCACGACAGATAACGCCCAGGAGCAACTCCGCTACTTTCGCGCGTTTGATTTCCACCATGGCGAAGCTAAGACAGCCGCATTGAACAGCCTATTGACCACGCCCCCGTCGACTCGAGATGTGAACTGAGCCGATAACGCTGTTAGGCTGTAAATCTTAGCGCGGCTCGCCCAAGCGGGCCGCGGCTTGTCCTCGCAAGACATGCTGCTGTAGCTTTTCTGCCGCGGCGGTACCAAACCTCCTCTGAGAACGTCGCAGCACGGGGGAGCCCAATCGCGCCAGCAGAGTGTTGGGGCGCGAGAAGGCTAGGATATCCAGCCACACCCTTTCGTCGACATCCATGTCGATTTGAAAACGCTCTTCACCACGCGCCACGTGGTGCGGCAGAGTGCCATGCGCATAGCCAAACTTCATTTGGCCGCTCCGCTCGTCGATCGTATACGCGATGCGACAAGCATTCAGCCACCACAGCCCAAAGGCGCGTCCCATGATCGCTATCTGCACCCCAGGGGCTAACTCCACATCACGCGGCCAGCAATCGACCCAGCCCAACTGGAATTGCTGCATCGTTCGCAGCGCGTCACAGGCACCAGCGTAAGCCAGCGGGCCTCGGCCCAGCACTTTTCTGGTGTGATGTATGGCATATCCAACAGGCATTGGGCCGCTGGTCGCACCCACCTCGGGATAGTTAAAACAGGCCGACGCCTGGTCGTCGAGAAGGCGGCGAATCGATGTGGAACTTGGTTTGTGAAATTCAAACATGCTATAACTAAGAAACTGAATTCAAAAAAGCAATTGCCGACTTCCTCTCCAACGGCGGAACTCAAGCCCAATCATCACGGTCGATTATGTCACATTCTCAGGATTCGAGTGAGCCACAGGGTCCGATTCTATTGACTGGGGCGACGGGCTACGTGGGAGGCTTGCTGCGAAAACAGCTCGAGGCGGCTCAACAACCGATTCGCTGCCTCAGCCGCCATCCCGCGGAATTGACTGAGCTGGGGCCATCGACCGAGGCTGTTCAGGGAGATGTATTAGATCCATCCTCACTGAGCGACGCGATGCGCGGTATCTCCGCGGCATTTTACCTGGTGCACTCCATGGGTTCGGCGGATGATTTTGAAAAGACAGATCGACAGGCAGCCTGGAATTTTGGCGATGCGGCCAGGCTGGCTGGCGTGCGCCGAATCATCTATTTGGGCGGCTTGGGAGACGAGAACGACCCCAGACTCTCACCACATCTCCGCAGTCGTCACGAGGTCGGTCGCGTGCTGCGCGATAGCGGTGTAGAGACAATCGAGCTTCGAGCATCCGCAGTTTTGGGTAGCGGAAGTCTGTCGTTTGAAATGATCCGCTCGTTAACGGATCGACTGCCCATCATGATCTGTCCTCAATGGCTGGCCACGCCAACGCAACCGATCGCGGTGAGCGACCTATTGGAGTATCTCATGCAGTCGCTGCATCTGCCTGCCGGCCCCAGCCGCATATTTGAGATCGGCGGAAGCGATGTGGTAAGCTACGGAGAGTTAATTGGCGAGTATGCGCGGCAACAGGGGCTCAGACGGTGGTTAATTTCCGTCCCAGTTTTGACCCCCTACCTCTCGGGATTATGGCTAGGGCTGGTGACGCCAGCTACGGCAGAGGTTGGCCGCCATTTGATCGAAGGTCTGCGAAATCCAACGGTGATCAATGACCCCGCCGCACTCACTGCCTTCACAGTGCAACCCATGGGCGTGGAGCCCGCCATCAGAAACGCACTTGCGGAAACTAACAAAGCAGCGGGCCAAGCATAACTGTCGCCTCTATTGGGTTGCCTAAATTATCGCCGTAGGTTTAACAGCTCGTCAAACAACTGCTGTGTGGCCGTAATCACTCGTGAGTTACTGCGATACTGCGTCGAGGCTAGTACCAGTGTCACTAGGTCTTGTCCAATGTCTGTATTGGACAATTCCAGTGCACCCGCGACAACGGAACCGATGCCGTTCTCACCAGGTCCGCCTTGGATGGGCAGCCCCGTGTTGACACCTTGGGCGTACAGATTCTGCCCACGCTGCTCCAGTCCCTCGGGATTGGTAAAGCGCGCCAAGCGGATCTGTCCGAGGGCACGAGAAATACCGTTGCTGAATACACCGCGGATCATTCCGTCCTCACCGATGACATAGCTGGTTAGCGAACCGGGTGGCGAACCATCCTGCCGTGACGCCGCCATGCTGGCTTTGGCTGTAGCCAGTCCAGACATCGATGAGAAATCGAGTTCAAATTGCATCGGCGATACGCTCGGCGTGTTGTAGCGATCAACCGCCACCGTGGTGTTGCTGGCCGATATAAAATTGCCGTTGCCGTCAAAGGTCAGTACGCCACTACCAACAGAAATCCCAGATCCGGTGCGCGGCGCGTTATCCGCCGAATCGGCATACCATCGGTATGTCGTCGCCGAGTCCGTACGGCTTTCCAGCACCGCAGTCACGCGGCTTCGAATCGGCTGGCCTAAAGAATCATACGCCACAAAATCAGCCACAGCACTCTGCCCCTTGGCCTCCTGCACGGTACCAAACGCCAAGTTGGGAACGTCGACTATACCTAGATTATCCGTAATGCGAAAACTGGTTAAGTCAATATCGACCGCATTGTCCACACCATTGTTGGAAACAAAGCGTATCTGCCCATTGCGAATATATGCCCCAGCGCTCAGCATCCCACCTTCACCTGGAATGGTGTTCTTCGATGCGGGTAGCGGATGCGCCGCGTCAGAGGTCATCGTCTGAATCCCCATCGACTTCTCCATGAAGCTCACCAAGTCTTGCACCGTCGTAGTAGCAGTGATGGTGAACTCCTTGGCCTGCAAATTGCGGCCCCCCTTGCGAGCTTCGAACGAAAGCTTCCCCTCTTTAAATGGATTTACATACTCGAAGCCATCGCGGCGAGTCACGCTAACTAACAACGTGTTGCTATTGATCGTCGGACCATCTAAATCAACCGTTTGATTGCCTGGGATAGTCAAATTGGAAATAGCGGCATCGGTCTTCGAATCGGTGTAGTCCTGGCCCGGTGGAATCGAATCGACCAAATAGAACGAGTTTTGATCGGTGGCCGTATTGCGATAGATGCGGATCGTATCGTAGGCCGGGAATCCGCCACTGGGGGGCGGGACCGGCGGTGTCGGAAAATTGGTCAAGTGAATTCGGCCATCGACGATATTCTGCGGACCGACCATCAGCGACGGCTTGGTCTCGGGCTCACCAGCGCGCTGATAAGTAATCATGTATGAGTAATTGCCGTTGAGCACGCCCGCTTCGAGCGGTGGTCCAGCCACTGCGCTCCCCGTATCGTTATAAGTGCCCCCCGTGGGCACGGTTGCCTGCCTAAAGAACTCGCTACCGTTGGCATCCGTGCGGTAGATCCGCAACTGAGAATACTCGCCCGGTGCCGTGGGAAGGTTGGTCAACTGAATCTCATTATCGGGCAGGCCATTGCCCGGCGGAATCGTGACCGACAACGCCGCGCCGGGAACGCTCTCCTTGCCCGACGCGTCGACAAAGGCGAATCGATATTGATAGACGGCACCCTCGATCAGGGAACCCGACCCTTGGTTGTGCGATACCGTAATGCCCGCAGGGCCAGCCGTGGCACCGGCCGTCAGACCAATGCCGCTGGAGTCGGGGCGCGGAATGGCGCCGGCACCCAAGACAACACTCTGAATTACTTGGGCGGTATCGGCAATATCTCCGTTGGGTGTCAGCGTCCCTTCCATGGTGACATTCTTAGTCGCCTGGGCTACCGCTTCACTTCCCAGCGGAATGGTCATCGGCACCAACTGTGTCGTCTGAATACGATACTGGGCATCGATGCCGTAGCCCATCAATCGATTGCCCGTGGGTGTTACTAATTCATTACCGCTATTGAGTTTGAAGATCCCCGCCCGAGTGTACAACTGCTCTTGATCGGCACCCTGCACGATGAACAAACCATCCCCCTGGATCGCCAAATCGGAGGGGCTGGAGCTGATCTCAACGGTCCCTTGAGAGAAGTTGGGAGAGACGCCTGCCACGCGCACCCCAAGCCCAGTTTGGCGAGGGTTGGTACCACCATTGTCGATGGTTGGAGATGCGCCCAACGACATCGTCTGCAGAAACTGTGTGGCAAAGACGACTTCAGAAGATTTGAAGCCTACGGTCTGCGAGTTGGCCAGATTGTTGCCCAACACATCGATCTGTTTCTCGGCCGCATTGAGCCCAGTTAGCGCTGTGCTGAGTGACGATGCAAGACCCATCGCAGTTACCTCGTTATATTGGGATCGAGGTGACT
>CAKQNH010000285.1 GCA_934255105.1 uncultured Pirellulaceae bacterium | reverse complement strand
CCCCACAGCAGTCGTGCGGAAGTGTGGATTGCCAGCACTGCGGTCGACAGGCTTCCGCAGTCCTTGCAGCGAGTCATAGTCGCCGAACAGGTTGCTGAGCAGGCCGATTGGCAGAGGAGACACGCGGAGCGCCGCACCCAGGCCAGCGACGGCTTGGACTGGGCAGAGCCGGCGCAGCAAACCCGGCTCTGGCTACGCGTACCCATCGAGCGTTGGTCTTTAGAGGAGACAGCGACGCCCATCTATCCACAGTCGCGTTTTCAACTGGGCGTGGCGCGGGCGCTCGCCGAACGGATCGATTCGGAATTTAAGATCAAAGCCGTCGTGCGCAGCGCTGCCGCCCGGTGGGATGGCCGCCGCCAAAGCCGCGAGTTCCAAGGCCAAGCAGGACTAGCCGCCGCTGGCCGGTTGTTTTGGATCGGCACCACACCGCGATAGTGTGATGCGGATTGACAAAGAATCGTGAGTAGAGCTAATGCCGCCGCCGAAGTGAGCGGCGATCACCTGGATAGCGGGCCCGGTGCCGTTAATGGGTGCCCCCATTGGTCGCACTGGATAACATGTTCGCTAGCGTTGATCCCGCTTATGCTGGGACTGGCAGCCAAGCCCTCGATCGTGTTCAATCTGATCTCCTCATGGCTCAGCGGCCGAGGTCTCTTGGCACGCAGTTCATCGAGCGAACTCATGCCCTGCCGCTCCATGAAATTCCTGAGCCCGTCGAGCATCATGCGGATCACATCGGGGCCGTCGCGATAGATGGCCGATACGATCACAGCGGCGTCCGCCCCACCCAGCAGCACTTTGATGAAATCCTCTGGACGCGCGATACCACCGTTGCCCGCCAGTGGCATAGAGGGGCACTGACTGTAGACGCTCATTAACGCGCTGAGCGTCTGCGAGATGGAACCGGGGACGGTGAGCCCCCAAGTGTTGCGCACCTGAAAGCTGTCCAGTGCAATGTCCGTCTCGGGATCGCGCGCCAGAAGAATGAGTCCTTGCACGCCCGACTGCAAACGTTGCGCTAGATGCCTAATGCTGGTGTACTCGGGGTGTAGCTTGAGGAACAGTGGAACCGTGATGGATTCGTTGATCGTCTTAGCCAGCTCGATGACTGTATCTTCCATGTCCAGCGATTTTTCGCCCGCCACATTGGAATTGTGATGCACGTTCAGTACGATCGCGCTGGCACCCGTGTCCTGCAATTCACCTGCGAAGTCCAGCCAGTCCCCATCGGTGCCGCCATGTAGACTGGCAATGATGGGAATATTCGAAAGCACTTGCGCGCGATTGAGGATCGACAGGTAGGTCTCGATGTTGGGGATCAACGTATCGCGGGTGGCCTGTGTGACACGACTGAGCAATTGTTGCTCACGCTCCGAAACTTGACTCCCCTTGCGAACCTTCCAGGCAATTACGTGCTCTTCAAATAGAGAGGGCAAGACCATCGCCCCAGCCCCGGCGCTCTCCATGGCGATGCGATTTTGGGTATTGGCGGTCAGTGGGCACGCGCCGACAATAATCGGCGAGCGGAGTTGCAAGCCGCCGAAATTGGTAGAAAGGTCGATGGCCATCGGTAGACTCCGTTGTGGTGGGTAGGCATTCAAACTGTTTACGATTGCAATCGTAGTGCCAATTGTACGCTAATGCCACCGCTCAGCAGCTAGTTCACTGCGAGTTGTCCTGAGTTGCTCAGCGGCAAGTCCGCTTGGCTGAGCAGAATCGCTTGTGCTAGTTGGCTAGCTTGAGCGGAGCAGGGGGGAGCGGGCGGGCTGTCAAGCTAGGTTGACCATCAGCGCGATGAATTGACGCCAGCTCTCAACTCGCAGTGGTTTGTTGATGAGCACTTGAAGGGGCGAATAGGGAGCCGCGCAGCTCTTAAATCTTGCTTCTGGCTCCAGCGAAGCAGCCTGAGCAGAAATAGTGTTAGAGTTGATGCCGTAGCCAAATGGCGCCTGGCACAGCGTATGCTAATACTATTAACAGATTAGATAACGATTCACGCCAGGCACTGGCGAAGACGTTGACCGTGCAACAGGCGATCGCAGGACAGGCAACAATACAGTACCGAGTCGAAATTTCCTATGAAGTGGATTGTTTATCAGTAATAGAGGTATCCGTAGGTGTTCGAATTACGAGGACAGCAGCCATGCATGGAAAAGAATGGAGCCATAGAAATCGGTGGCTTAACGAATTTGAGACCGCTTTTGTACGCGACACCCGCGACTGGATACGCCAGTTGACGATCGAAACAGATGTCGACGCATTGGCGATTTGTGGAAGTGTGAATTCGTTCTTCGCCGTGCAGTTGGCTATCCAGGCCGTTAAGGAATTTGGTCGAAAACGACCTCCATTTGCAGCCATCCGCCTATCGTTGGAGGTAGACGGCTACCCGCTGGACCTGAATTTCGTGCATCAGCATGCGGCACAAGTAGCTAAGCCTCACTCGGCTCGAGCGCGCGAGCGTCGCAGCGAGCTGACAGCCACATAAACCAACCAGTACTTACTCATTAGTGGAAAACTCGATCTGCCCAACCGTGCGATAGCTGCAATTGGTCCGCTACTTGCATTAGACGCAAGCTCACTCGATCGGTGCGACCAAGTCCACCACAGGCAATCATTATTCAATGTGAGGCCCAAGATGTCCCGCAAGAAGAAAATCGTAATCACGGCGCACGACCACAGCCGCTTGGAAGACATCTTCCACAGCGCTTTCGTAGAAGCTTTTTACGACAAGCCGTATTTGGCCGACCTGCGGGCGGAGATCGACGCGGCTGAGATCGTGGAGACTGACGAGCTGCCGGTCGAGGTGGTGACGATGCACTCGACCGTGCGGCTGCGCGACATGCAGACCAAAGAGGAAGAGGTTTACACTTTGGTCTACCCTGAAGAGGCGAATATCGCAGAGGGGAAAATCTCCATTCTGGCACCGATCGGTACGGCAATTTTGGGTTATCGAGTTGGCGACACGGTGCGCTGGAAGGTGCCCAGCGGCCTCAGTCGCTGGCGCATTGAAGAGGTCCTCGTGCAGCCCGAGCGGAGAGTTCCCGAAGGGAGTATGAGCGCCGCCACTTCTTCCTAACAGCTAACAGGCGCGGCCGTCAGCACCCCGATCCTCATGCACAGCTCCTCTGGATCGCTGGAAAACCAACCGCTGCTGAGCGACGAGAGTGAAACTCGCGCCGGCGAACAAGCTCAAATGTCTACTGGCTCTGCGCGTGCGCCACAGGACTCGCCCAAAACTTCTAGACACGCCAGCCAATGTACAAATCTATACCTGATCCTATCGCTCCTCGGAGAATAATAATTGACGATGACTACTCAACCCACCATGCCCACTCGACCTATCGTTGTCACGCGCACCGACCTCACCCGGCTGCAGGAACTGCTGCAAAGCCAATTCGCCGCCGCAGTAGGTGAAGGCCGCCCTCACCTGACAGAGCTGAACGACATGCTCGAGCGGGCTGAGTTGGTCGAGCCGCAGAGCATGCTGCCGCATATCGTGACGATGAATTCGACCATTAAACTGCTCGATGTAAAGCAAGAGGAGTCGGAGACCTATACGCTGGTCTATCCCGAAGAAGCTTGCATCGCCGAGGGGAAATTGTCGATTCTTTCACCGCTGGGCAGCCAACTCCTAGGTCGCCATGTGGGGGAGGAAGTCTCCTTCAACGTCTCCGATCGCAAAATATACAAGCGCGTGGAAAAAATCTGGTTCCAGCCCGAACGGGCCGGCGCCTTCAATCTGTAACCCGCAACCTGCAACCCAATGAGCAGGCGGTTTAACGAGTTGTTAAACCGCGTGCGCAACGCCCCGCGCGTCTATTCTTCGCTGTTAATTTGAAGGACTATCTAAACGAGTGAACGAAACGGTCATATTGCTCCTGAGCGCAGCCACCATCTTCAGTTTGAGGTTGGTGGACGTGTCGTTAGGGGCACTACGCATCTCCATGCTTTTCCGAGGCCGGCGTGCTCTAGCGGGGCTGTTTGGCTTCTTTGAATCACTGGCCTGGTTGATCGCCGCTTCGTTGGTTCTTGGGAAGCTCAGCAGCCCGGTGCAATTCATAGCTTACGCAGGCGGCTACGCTGCGGGAACCATGCTGGGGAGTACCATCGAGCGTTGGCTGGCCATCGGCAATGCGATGGTGCGCATCGTGACTCCAGGCTGCACGCGAGAGCTGGCCGGGCTGCTGCGCCAGGCCGGCTACTACGTCACCACTGTCAATGCCCAGGGACGCGACGGCGACGTAGAGGTGAACCTGAGCGTGGTGCCTCGTCGCAGAGCGCCGCAGTTGATGCGGATGATCCACCAATCCCACCCCGACGCATTCATCACTTTTGATGAAACGACTCCCTATCGCATTGCCGCCCGCCCCGCTGCCAGCGTCCGCAAATAAGCTGGACGCACAGGCTTTTGGCCTGACTGCCCTATATTAGCCCTCGATCCTGGCGACCTCGGCTCTAAAGCCTTGAGGGGCATCGCGCGGGGGGGAAGGGGGGAGAATAGGTCAGCAGTTCCTCCTCTCATCCGCGAAAAGACTTTCGCCTTCGGACTGTGGCATATATAATTCATAGCTTAAGTGCTAACGCTCGCGACGTGATCTGAAATACCGAGCAACTAGATCGACTAGCGCATTCCAACGATCACATTACTTAACCCCCACAACGGGAGGGTCCATTTAGTGGCTTCGGGAAAATACTTGTTTACCAGCGAATCGGTCAGTATGGGGCACCCAGACAAGCTAGCCGACCGCATTTCAGACGGAGTCCTCGACGCCATTTTGGCTCAGGACCCCAACAGTCGCGTCGCTTGCGAGACCTTGGTGACCACCGGTCTAGCGATGATCGCGGGTGAGATTACGACGAGCGCTAACGTGAACTACGCACGGATAATCCGCGATGTAATTCGCGAAGTTGGCTACACCGATGACAGGATGGGCCTAAACGCGGACACCTGCAACGTGATGATCGCCTTGGACGAGCAGAGCGCCGATATCGCCCAGGGAGTCAATTCAGACGAAGCTGCGGGCAAAGACATCGGTGCCGGAGACCAAGGCTTGATGTTTGGCTATGCGTGCAACGACACGCCTGAGATGATGCCGATGCCGATCGCACTCTCGCACCGCATCACCAATCGCCTGACCGAAGCTCGCTTTGAAAAGGAAGTGGATTGGTTGCGTCCCGATAGCAAGAGCCAAGTCACGATTGAGTACGACGGCTACACACCCGTGCGTATCGACACCGTAGTGGTATCGACTCAGCACGGCCCCGAAGTCGATCACGCCACCATTGAAAAGTTCGTCATCGACAAGGTCATCAAGCCTTGCCTACCACCGGCGCTGATCAAGGGAGAGATCAAGTATCACATCAATCCTACCGGGCGATTTGTGGTGGGTGGTCCTCACGGCGACTGCGGTTTGACGGGTCGCAAGATCATTGTCGACACCTACGGCGGTTGGGGTCGACACGGTGGCGGAGCGTTCAGCGGTAAAGATCCAACCAAGGTCGATCGCAGTGCGGCTTACATGGCGCGCCACATTGCCAAGTGCATCGTGGCGGCAGGACTGGCAGATCGCTGCGAAGTCCAGTTGGCTTACGCAATCGGCGTTGCGGAACCCGTTAGCGTGCATGTCGACACCGAGGGTTCCGGCAAGGTGGATGATGCCAAGATCTGCGAGGCGGTGCGCGAGCTATTCCCGCTCTCGCCTAGTGGGATCATCAAGTACCTGGACCTGCGCCGCCCAATTTTCCGCCAGACTTCGGCCGGCGGCCACTTCGGTCGCTCCGAGCCCGAGTTCACTTGGGAGAATACCGACAAGGCCAAGGAGTTGGCGGCCATGTTGGGAGCCAAGAAGGCTGTCGCCGCCGCCGTCTAAGGTCGCATTTTACACTGCCAGCCATGTGGCCAATTTGGCCACATGGCCGTAGCCTTAATTGTAGAACGGTTGTCCCAACCGTTTCCCGTATTTGCAGAACGGCCGTCCCAGCCGTTTTCCGTAGAACGGTTGTCCCAACCGTTTCCCGTATTTGTAGAACGGCTGTCCCAACCGTTTTCCGTATTTGTAGAACGGCCGTCCCAGCCGTTTCCCGAATTTGTAGAACGGCCGTCCCAACCGTTTCCCGAATTTGTAGAACGGCTATCCCAGCCGTTTTCCGTAGAACGGTTGTCCCAACCGTTTTCCGAATTTGTAGAACGGTTGTCCCAACCGTTTTCCGAAGCAGTTAAGACAACTGCTCTACTCTATCCCAATATTAAAGATGGACGGAGCACTCGCGTAGGTTCTCAGAGGTGTAAACCCTGCGATAATGGTACTTTCCCAGGTGTTATTGTGTTGGGTAACGAGTTAGGTAAACCGGTCTAAGCGTGTTGAAACCCCACGCTAGCGCGT
>CAKQNH010000284.1 GCA_934255105.1 uncultured Pirellulaceae bacterium | reverse complement strand
CACGAAGCTCGCTTGGCTGTCGAATTGGCCCAGCTTGAATACTCGCTCCCGCGATTGAAACGCATGTGGACCCACTTGTCGCGACAGTCGATGGGTGTCGGCATGCGCGGCCCAGGTGAAAAGCAACTGGAAGTCGACCGCCGTTTGGTTGAAAAGCGCATTCACGAACTCAAACTCGACTTGCAAAAAGTGGAAAAACGCAAGCAGCGCGAGGTAGCTGGCCGCCGCGATTTCCTCACGGTTTCGCTAGTCGGATATACCAATGCGGGCAAGAGCACGCTGATGAACGCGCTGACTGACGCCGGAGTCGAAGCGGTCGACAAATTGTTCGCCACGCTCGACACGCGCACGCGTCGCTGGACTCTGCCAAGTTGGGGCCCCGTGCTGCTGAGCGACACGGTCGGCTTCATTCGCGATCTGCCGCACAAGTTGGTCGCCAGCTTCCGTGCCACGCTGGAGGAAGCTCGCGAAGCCGACCTGCTGCTGCACGTCGCCGACGCCAGCAACCCGGCGGTGTTGGAGCAGATATCAGCCGTTTATAGCGTGCTACAAGACCTGGGCATCGATGAGAAGCAGACCTTGCTGGTCATCAATAAAATCGATCTGCCCGGTGCGACCGAACGCATGCAAGCGGTTCAAAATCGCTATCGCCACAGCGTGGCCGTCAGCGCTCGCAGCGGTCTGGGACTGGACCAGCTAGCCAAGCGGGTCAGCCAGGAATTGAGCGCCGGATTCGTAACGCTCAGCGTGCGGCTCAAAGTCGACGATGGTAAAACGATGGCCTGGCTGGCTAAGTCGGGTGAGATCAGCAGCAAACAATTCCACGACGACCATGTCGAGATCCACGCGCGCATGCCCGCCCGCTTTGCCGGTCGCCTGGCGCGCGAAGGGCACCCGATCGAAGTCCTGCAAGGGGAGCTGCCGAAGGAATCCAAAGAATCCGAACAGTGGCAAGAGCAGCTTCCCACCGTGGGTTCCGTCATGCCCACGCTCCCCATCCCTGCGGCTGACGAAGAAGTTGCCTAGCATAAACCCATTCCCCCCCACCCGCTGCATCCCCTTAGAGTTGCTCCATTGCCTACTCCGCTTCCGGCTCGCGTCGCTTACCAAATTCAACTGCAACAGGCCGACGCCGCACTGGAGCTTCTGCGGAAGCAGCACGTGCAGATGATTTGGTTGCGCACGATCTTCTTTTTCTCCGCCTTCGGCGGACTTTTTTTTGGCTTTGCCGACGTCGGTTATCGAACGCCGCTGCTATGGTTCGGCGGATTGGCCGCAGCGGCCTTTCTGGCCGCTATCGTCTGGCACGAACATCTGCGACTAGGGATTTTGCGTCAAGCTGCCGATCAACAATTGCTCCATCGCTTGCTGGCCCGCCTCGATCGCGACTGGAATCGCTTGCCCGAACAGCACTTGCTCCCCGAGTTTGCTGAGCTGTCCTTTGCCGACGACTTAGATGTGGCAGGGGGCGCCAGCCTGCTCAACTTGCTCTCGCTAGCGGGCACGCTACCCGGTCGCCGCAAGCTGCAAAGCTGGATTGCCGAAAGCACCGATTGGCCCACAGTCCGTTTGAGGCAACAGGCCGTCCAGAAGATGACCGGCCAGCGTGAAATGCGATTGGCAATCGTCAAAACCGTCCAGGCTCACAACTCAGCCGGGCAGGAAAAGAACGTCTATGGCCTGCCGCAGTGGGCGGCCAGCCCACCGTGGTTGCCTCGACACCGGCTAGCCCACGGGCTCAGTTACCTCGGCCCCGCGCTCATCGCTTGCGGCGCCGTGCTAGTTGTCATCGCGATAACCAGTGGCGAAAAAACGACGCTGCCCAACATCGCCGTGGGACTGCTCGGCGGCGGACTGCTGCTCAATGTCATCGTCACCGGTCTATGGGGAAGCTGGATTCACGACATCTTCCAACAGGCTACCGGTTCGCATCAAGCCACTGCGCGATTCGCCGAGTTGTTTGAGTCCTTCGCCAAATTGCCCCACGACGACGGACTGCTGGATCAGGTCCGGCAGGTCGCTACAGAGCAGTCGAGTTGCGCCACGCGCGGCTTCAGCAAACTGCTAACTCTAGTGCGCCTGGCCAACCTGCAGCGCGACCCACTGATGTACGTCGTGTATTTGATACTCCAGTTGACGTGCATGTGGGACTTTCGCATTTTAAAAATGTTCGAGCGCTGGAAGGTCCGCTTTGGGGCCGACGTACCCGAGTGGTTTGACGCGTTAGGCACATGTGAAGCGATCGTTAGCGCCGCCACGCTGGCAGACGAAAATCGCGACTGGGCATATCCCGAACCACAATTGGACCCAGGCATAAAACTGCACGGCGTAGCGATCGGCCATCCACTGTTGTCCGACGACGACCGCGTAGCCAATGACGTACGGCTCGCCAGCGACCGACCGCTACTGCTGGTAACCGGCTCCAACATGGCTGGTAAAAGCACCTTTCTGCGCTCGCTGGGACTGAATCTTGTCTTGGCTCGCACCGGCGCGCCGGTGTGTGCCCAGCAGTTTTCCACGCCGCTGTTTGAACTGGCCACGAGCATCCGCGTGCGCGATAGTTTGCGCGACGGCGTCTCCTTCTTCATGGCCGAACTCCGTCGCTTAAAAGATGTCGTCGATCTGGCTCACCGCCGCCACCAACTGACTTGCCCAGACCAAGCTGATTTAATTCAAGCAGCCTCCGTTGCTACCGACCGCGTGCCCGCCCCACCCGCCGCACCGATCCTATTCCTACTGGATGAAATCTTACAAGGAACCAATAGCCGCGAACGGCAACTGGCCGTAGAGACCGTGGTCCAGCGACTGCTCAGCTACGGTGCCTGCGGGTTGCTCTCAACTCACGACCTCGACTTGGCCACTGTCGAGTCCATTGAACGAGTGAGCCAAGTCGTCCACTTTCACGAGTACTTCGAGACCGTGGATGGCAAAGAGGTCATGCGGTTTGACTATAAGATGCATCCCGGCTCGACTCCCACCACCAACGCCATGAAACTTCTCAAGCTCGTCGGGCTCGAGTAGTTTCCGATTTGCTATTTGCGATTTGCTATTTGCTATTTGCATCTTGCATCTTGCATCTTGCATCTTGCATCTTGGGAAGAATATCTCTCGTAAGGTATCCTCCCGCTAAGCGGGCAGTAGTGCGATAAAAGGGCAGCCTGAGGAAGCGCTGGAAGCCCAAGCATATACCGCTCCAGTTCCGATTGCGCTGTATCTACTCCCTTATTTCCTTTGCACGCTCTGGCACTTCTCCCTTTGGGAGAGGTCGAGCCTAAGCGAGGGAGCGGGGACCGCGCAACGCGTGTCCGCACAAAAGAGCATCCCAGGACCGCAACATTGGCGGCGCTTTGACCACGCGAGAGGCCGCTGCTGCTAGAAGAGCAGCATCTTCTATTTCGCCCGAAAGGCCGCATACTCATCGACCGTGATGACACCATCGCCGTCGGTATCCGCCGCCGAGGGGTCGACCAACATGGACTTCCATTCATTGGCGGTCAACTGCCCGTCGCCATTGGTATCGTATTTACCGATTTGGCGCTTGGCCCACTCCAGTTCAGGTCCACCGGGCGCGCTGCGCGCAGCGGAGGATGAAGTAGCCTGCCCCTTGTCCGCGTCTGTGCCTGCGGTCGGTGAGCTGCCCGCAGTCATTCCACTGACTCGTGCACCCCCAGCGAGCGCCGCAATGCACTCGCTCGGCAGGATAATGCCATCCCCATTCAGATCCCACTTTTGAAATTCTGCCAACGTCTCTGCATTCCATGAGCTACTGAACTCATTCATGGTGACTTGTCCATCGCCGTTGACGTCGCTACGAGCGAAGAAGTCGGGCAGGCCGCTAGTTTTACTGCTCGCAGATGCCGTCGAGCGATAGCTCTTGGCATCGCCGAAGCGTGAGACAGGTTCTTTGGCTTCTTCGGGCCGGTTATCGCTGCGACTCCAACCGCGGGAATCGCCCCCGCGACCAGAGCGTGAATCAGTTCTTTGGCCCTGCTCGTTCTGCTGCGCCGCCTGATCGGCTACTCGACGCTGGGCGTAGCGCACGGCCAGTTCAGACTTGCTCAGCTTGCCATCCCGATTGCGGTCGTACTGCATTGGATCATCCGACCAGCGCCCGCGTTTGAGTTCCTCGGCATCCAGCAGTCCATCTTTGTTGGAATCGTAACGCCCTATACGATCCTCGGCTTCCTTCGTATCTCGCTCCTCGACATTGACGTTAAATAGCGTGCTGCCTGAGCCGAAGCCAGGGAGAGGCTCGACGACCGTCTTCAAGCTGAAATCGGGCACTAGTAGCTCGGGCAGTTTGCTTGCCTGCGACTCGGTGCCGCCGCTACTGCTACTGCTGCTACTGGAACCACCGCGCATGCGATCCATCTCCCCCACTAGCTTATCGATGGGCACGGGCTTGGTCAGATCGATGCTGGGATTATTTTGTGCCAGCCGCTGCAGGAAGAACTGAGCTGGCCCCTGAGCCTCCTCGGGGTCGATCATATTATTGCCATTGCGGTCGAAACGCTTGAGCATTTCCGCCGGGTTGAAGCCTCCTCGATCGCCGCTGCTGCCCCGATCGCTGCCCCGATCGCTTCCGCTGCGGCTACTACTTCCGCGCCAACTGCTCTCGCCTCGTCCCCCGCGATCCCAACTGCCGCCGCTGTCACCTCCGCGGCTCCAACCGCCACTTGAGCCACCTGAATCGCCGCCCCCCCTCGGTGGCTGAGCCACTGTGGGCGACGCCAAGCACACCACCAGCCAGCACATCGCTGGAGCCAAAGGATAGAGATATGTACGCATGATCAGTTCTTTCAAAGCAATTCGGCCTAAGCAGGTGGCGACGCGGGTCGGAATTCGCTAGCTGCACAGCATCTGCCCCACAGCATGATGCACCGTGCATGTCCTTCATCGCCGGGCAGATTGGTAACCCCATCATAGTGTAACCCCACACGATTCCGATGGTTTCGCCCATCGCCCTGTACTGCATCCCTCAAAGATCCTGTACTGCATCCCTCAAAGATCCTGTACTGCATCCCTCAAAGATCCTGTACTGCATCCCTCAAAGATCCTATACTGCATCCCTCAAAGATACAGCAACGCTGTGAAGCACTTTCCGTAGAACGATTGTCCCCAATCGTTTGGTTCGCACGTAGAACGATTGTCCCCAATCGTTTGGTTCACACCTAGAACGATTGTCCCCAGCCGTTTGGTTCACACGTAGAACGATTGTCCCCAATCGTTTGATTCGCACGTCGCTGGCAAAGCCAGCGACGAACAATTGAGACAACTGTTCTACAATGAAACACAGCAAATTGCTGCAGACAAATGCTTCACAGCGTTGCGGCGGTGCCTCCACCAGGCGAGGGGGTAGAATCCCCCTAAGCATTTTGTGACCCAAGTCGCCAAGCCTTGGGACCGTCGGTGCAATCTGGCGAAAGTCTTAGCAGCTTCCCCTACGCAAAACCCTGGAATCCACACTGAAATAGTATTTAACAGCATTGGAGAAGGGACTGCTCTCGCGTTGAGCTCATTGTCAAATCCAACATTCCCTCTCACTTCAAGCTCCACATCTCCGCAGCTCGCAGTAATACGTCACTCCCAACGAAGCCCTTTACTTTACGCAAGCCTTGCAACTCGACCTTAAAAATGTCAAAAGTTCAGCCCCGCACTGTGGTCGGACCCTCAAAAAGGGCTTGCGTGATTTGCAAGTTAGATTAATATTCTTGACCTTCAGACAGCCAACACAATCGCACACGCCTCCGTAGCTCAGTTGGTTAGAGCAGCTGACTCTTAATCAGCGGGTCCAAGGTTCGAGTCCTTGCGGGGGTACTTTACGGCATTACGCACCCTGGAAAGCCTTGGTTTTCCAGGGTTTTCTTTTTTGGTAGGGCGGCTATTCTCCCCTGTTCTGTGCGGTTCCTCAGTACAGGACGCAGTACAAATCGGCTCATCTGGCACCGTCCGCATCATTGCCGCCCGATGCAAATGCTCAGGGGTGACTTGCAGATAGTGACGCTCGGCAGTGGTGCTATCGTGCCCCAGCCACTCGTTGACGACGTGCGGGGCAAACGGGCAGCATGATATGTGTGGATTAGGGGGCGATCCAGGGAGCGGTTCAGTTTGAAGATAATTGAAGAATTCGCTCAAGCAACACCGGCTCAACATAACCACCGCTTGATTCTATACGATCCTGCCGCAGTGAAACCTTCCAGCTACAGACCGCGATAGACGGTTTGGTTAATCCCGTGTGGCAGAAACCGCTTGAGTAAGGGAGCTCGACATGGTTATCCTGAGCATCCCTGCAATTGGCGGAAATAGCAACGCCTTCTAGATGCCAAGTCTCAACTTATATGGCCATTGTAATCCCGTTAAATCCCGAATTGAGAGTCCGCTTGGGATAGGGAA
>CAKQNH010000283.1 GCA_934255105.1 uncultured Pirellulaceae bacterium | reverse complement strand
TGCGCGCCGTGACCATCGACACTTCGGCATCGAACTCGATCCATTGCTCGGCGATGGCGCTGGTGGTGTCGAGCTGCTTCCAGAGGCTGGCCGCTTCGTCCTTCGAGCGAACCAGCAACTGTCCCTTGCCGTCGTAACCGCTGCGCGCCGTCTTGAGCACGAGCGGCCAACCCAGTGCGCCGCCGGCCTGCAGCAATTGTTCCAGGTCGGTGACCGGCTGAAACGGCGTGGTCGGAAAACCGGCTTGTTGCAAAGCGGTCTTTTCCTTTAGCCGGTCTTGGCAAACTTCTAAAAAATCCGCGCTAGGATTAGTCCGCGAGGCGCGTCCGCCAATCCGCAGAATCTCGGTGGGGATGTTCTCAAATTCCAACGTAATCACCGAACACAGCTTCGACATCTCCAGCACCAATTGCTCGTCGGAGAGATCGCTGAGCGTCGAACAGAAGTGCTTCTCCGCCACTTGGCCCGCTGGACAATCAACCTCGGCTTCCAGCACAGCCACGTGATAGCCCATGCGCTGTGCCGCGTGCGTGAACATTCGGCCAAGTTGCCCGCCACCCAGCACTCCCAGCCAACTGCCTGGTTGGATGATGTCGCTGACGGCTAGCTCGATCGATGGCACGCCGCCCGATACGTTTTCGGTCATCATGAACCCCATGCTGCTAATGCAGAATTTGCCAATGCGGTATTTGCCAATGCAGAGATTATAAGTTGCAAAGATTTAATTGCAGAGATTTTAAGTTGCAGAGATCTAATTGAGCTGATTGTCAGCCATGACCGCGCGAGTCTGAGCGTCCTGCCATGCGGCCAGTCTAGTTAGCAGCGGCGCATCGGTAGTAGCTAACATCCGCGCCGCCAGCAGGGCGGCATTTTTGGCCCCAGCCACACCGATAGCCATCGTTCCCACCGGCACACCCGCAGGCATTTGTACGATCGATAGCAACGAGTCCAAGCCTTGCAGTGCGCGGCTCTGCACGGGCACCCCCAATACCGGCAGCAGCGTACTGGCCGCCACCATCCCAGGCAAATGGGCCGCTCCACCTGCTCCGGCAATAATGATCTTCAACCCACGCTCGGCGGCCGACTCAGCGTACTCGACCATCCACCGCGGAGTGCGATGAGCCGAAACCACCCGGCACTCAAATGCTATCTGCAATTGCTCTAGCAGCTCAGCCGCTTCGCGCATGGTCTCCCAATCGGAGCGACTGCCCATGATCACGCCGACGTGCGCCGGCCGCTTGTCAGCTAGCGCTGTAGGAGAAGTTTCGCTCATTGCAGACTCTCTCGATGCTTTTAGTAGGGTTACGCTTGATTGCGCAGCAGAGGAAACAACACGATGTCGCGAATACTACGAGAGTTCGTCAGCAGCATTACCAAGCGGTCGATACCTATTCCCAAACCACCGGCGGGCGGCATGCCGTTGCGCAGGGCGAGTACGAAATCGTGATCCATGTTGGCCATCGAATCCTCGGCGGCCTGCCCTTCTAGCTGTGTGCGAAACAACTTCTCCTGCAGTAGAGGGTCGTTCAACTCCGTGTACGCATTGGCCAGTTCCATACCGTGGATAAACAATTCAAAGCGCTCGGCCACTTCGGGGTTGGATGTCTTCCGCTTCGTCAGCGGGCAGATACTGGCCGGGTAGTCGATAACAAACACTGGCCCTACCAGTTCATCCTCGACCTTAGCTTCGAAGACTTCGCTCTTGACTACGTCCGGGTGTTTGCCGCCGGGCTCCAGTCCAATCTGCTTAGCATACTCGGCTATCGCCCCATGATCGGATGGGTCCAGGCCGGTGGCATGGGTGAACAATTCGTCGTACGTTCGGCGTGCGAAGGGGGGGGTGAAGTCGATCTGTTTGTCATTCCACGTCACTTGGTAACCCTGCCCTGTGGCTTGCAAGGCGTCGACGATGATCTGCTCCGTCAGATCCATCATGTCCTCGTAATTGCCAAACGCCTCGTAGGCTTCCAACATGGTGAACTCGGGATTGTGTCGCGGGCTGATCCCTTCGTTGCGATAGACACGTCCCAGCTCATAGACGCGTTCCATGCCACCCACCAACAGCCGCTTCAAGTGCAGTTCTAGTGCAATGCGCAACACGAGCGGCATGTCGAGCGTGTTGTGATGCGTGTGAAAGGGGCGCGCCGCTGCGCCGCCGGCGATCGTGTGCAGCGTCGGACCTTCGATCTCACAGTAACCTCGCTTGCGCAACGTTTCGCGAATGGACTGAATGATCTTGGTGCGCGTTAAGAAGGTCTGCATGACCCCGTCGTTGTAGGTCAAATCCAAGTAGCGTTGGCGTTGCTTGAGATCCGCATCTTGCAGCCCCGCGTGCTTCTCTGGCGGCGGCTCCAGCGTCTTGCACATAAAGTACAAACTGGAGGCAAAGACGGTCAGCTCACCGGTGTTGGTGCGGCCCAATCTGCCTTCAACGGCGATCCAGTCGCCCAGATCGAACTCGCCAGATAATTCAAAAGCGGCATCACCCACCTGCGCCTTGCCAATCAGGAGCTGGATATCGGCGGTCCAGTCGCGCAGCGTGATGAACTTGAGTTTACCTTGGCCGCGTTGCAAGACAATTCGTCCCGCCACGCGAACCGTAGGGCCGATTTCTTCGCCCTCGCCCGCTTGCTGCTTCCAAGCGCGATAGTCGACTGGCGCATCCGCCGCCGGTGCCGCTTCGGCTGCACTTGCCGCAGCCGCGGTTGCAGCGTCGGGAAATTCGGGCAGATCGAGCAGTCGGCCATCGGCCAGTTGAAACTTGATCTCTGAGCCGCGTGCTCGGACGTCTGCGTTCCAGTCGCGGTTGGGGAAGTGGTGCCCCCAGGGATCGACTCCCAGAGCTTCAATTCTGGCCAACTTGGCCAGCCGTGCATCGTGATGTTCAGACATGCGTTTGTTGTACTCGGTATTCGGCCGCTGCAGCGCGCGACCGCCTCAGGCGGTGATCGAGGGCACACGGCTCGTGCCTCATGGGATTATTTGTGAGGGATAGATTTTAGCCGTATTGCTAGCGATCGACGAGACGGGTATTCAAATGGCTAGCCGCTGGTTAGAAACTAGTAGGACGGTGCAGGTTTTTGACAGTCTGCTGGCTATGGCAGGCAGTGATATTGAAAGTGACCGTCAAGGTTTCCCCCCCACAGTTTATCTAAAGATGAACTGCCTGTCGGCACAGCCCGTGGCCGAAGTGCAGTTGAATCTCCCCATCGCCATCTTTTTGTAGGAATTGAGTTCAGCATGAGTCAACCAGCCCGCCCCAGCGACCTTCCCGAGCCATCCACAATCCCCAGCAACGGCTGGCATTGCAGCCATTTGTTCTATCGCTGGAATCGAGCCCAATTGGCCCGATTGACCGCCGAGCAGCGCGCAGCCGGTCGCGAGCAGTTTGCTGAGATCCTGGATCCCAGCTCCGAAGCGGCCTCGACGCGGATGCAAAGCTTCATCGTCAGCGGGCACAAGGCCGACTTTGCCCTGATTCTGCTCGACCCCGACCCACTAAAAATCGACTCCGTCCATCAGCGGTTGTTGCAGAGCGAACTCGGCCCGGCGCTGGAAGCCGTGTATTCTTTCGTCTCGCTGACCGAGGTCTCCGAATACGTTCCCTCGCCCGAACAGTACGGCGAGCGGCTCAAGGCTGGGGGTGAAGATCCCGAATCCCCAGCCTTTGCCACCAAGGTAGCCGCCTATGCCAAGCGGCTACCGATGATGAACGCCCAGCGATTGACCCCCGAGCTGCCGAGCTGGCCCGCTATGTGTTTCTACCCCATGAACAAAAGCCGCGTGGTGGGTGCTAATTGGTTTACCACTCCCTTTTCCCGCCGCAACGCCATGATGGCCGAGCACGCGCAGAGCGGTATGGCCTTCGCCGGCCGCGCTACTCAGTTGATCGGTACCGCAGTGGGTCTGGATGACTGGGAGTGGGGCGTTACCCTGTGGGCTCGCCGCCCCGACTATTTGAAGGACATCGTATACAAGATGCGGTTTGATGAAGCCAGCGCCAAGTACGCTGAGTTCGGTCCGTTTTACATCGGCTACCTCGCTCCTGCCCAGCAGATTGCTGAGCACTGCGGTATCTAACACTGCTGTGCTCAACTCACGAACTGATCAACGGGGTGGGGACCAGGAAGGCGTGTTGAAAATACATGACCAAGGCACCTTGCCCAGCCACCAACTGAGCCACGTACAGAGCACCGACATAGACCAGTGCGCTGGTCAAAGCGACGACGCGTGCAGACCAGCGCACGCTCCAATGTCGGCGCGGGTGATCTACGTTCGCGCGCCGCCCCGCAGCGTAGCCCATGGCAGCGCCCAGCAGCAATTTAGCGGGGAGCATAAACACGACGAAGACTAAACTAGGCGCCCACACGAGCTCCGCTGGCGTCGCTTCAATGCGCAGTAAGTAGAGCGGTATGCAGAGCAGGCACAGCAGCCACAGCGCGATTGTGTGAGCCCAGGGAGCGCATAGAAAGCGTTGCCGCACTTGTCTCACATTGAACATCGCTCGCAAGCGATTCTGCTGGGCTAGCTGAATCTGCAGAAAAGGGAGATAAAGCGCGATGACCAACATGCTCACGGCACCCAACAAGCCCACTGCAGCCGCCGATGGAAAGTTCTCGGAGCGTTGCCCAATAATCATCAACGTGACCGGGATAGCGATCCACACCAGCGCACCGAAACTAGCTTGTAGTCCTAGAAACCACAAGCGTGGAAAATGCAATTGGCTGAGTACATCGTAGAGTCTCTCACTGGCGAGCCGCCATGTCCGGCGACGGAAGAACTCGCGCACGAATCTCAGCGGCGCGGGCCATAGGAAATGTCGTAGCTTGCCGCCGCGCATGGCTGCCCAGACCACGTGTGTCATCCACAGCAGGCTGAGCGCAAAAGCGACTGCGCGCCACAGATTGGCTTCGCGCGAATCGGGAACGAGCAATTGAGCGGAGTAGGAGAGATCGTGGACAAAGGCGACCGGTAATCGAAGCAAGAATGCCAACAGCGCGAACACTCCTAAGCGCCCGGCTAGGCGCAGTCCGGGTAGCGCCGAAGACCACGGCCGACGCTCGGCCAATTCGGCGGCTGCGTACAGCAGGTAGCCCAAACTGGCTAGCTGTGCGATCGGGACAGCGGCCACCACAGCCAACAAGACGCACAAGCTGGCCACGTCCCAACTGCGGCCTACTAGCCAACTTGGCCATTGAAACCAGCGCGTCGGCCAAAGCCCGCCCGCCTGGAGCTGGTCGGACGGTGGGAGCTGGTCGGACGGTGGGAGCTGGACCGCCGCCGGCAGTTCAATTTGTGTTGGCCCGGTATCTTCAACTGTCGCGATTTCGTTGGACACGTTTACACTCGCCCCTCGTAGAGGTCGTCTTCATTGTAAGTTGTCCGTTTCCATTCGTTAAACCGCGTCCCTAGCGAGCCGCGCACAGGTGCAGCACGAGGACGCGCGGGGCGATGCCCACGCGGTTTAACAACAGTTCCACTCGGGATGGTGTCTGAACAGGAGCGGGCATTCATCAAACTAGTTTTCCGTCTTTTTATTCGCCGCAGCGTGGCGATTATCGCCAAGATAGCGGAACTATTCGCGAATAACGTAGAATGAAGCAGATGCATTTGTTTGTTGCGGCAAAAAACCGACGCGGATGGAAAATATGCAGCAGAAATCGCTGGACTTTGTGCAATCCAACAAACGTCCAAAGTCTGGCGACTTCGGCTACGACACTAAGACCAAAGTCTGGCGACTTCGGCTACGACACTGAATCTTATCACAGTACCTAGCATGACCTCGACCACGACAGAACCAGATCCTGCGACACCCTTGGAGCAGCCGATGTCCGCCAAACGTCGCTGGGCTCAGCGGTTGCTGATGGCAGCAGCGGTGTTGCTCGCACTGGCCATCGTGGCGCAGACGCTAGCCACACGCCCGGCCATCGAGCGGCGCGGCCCGGCCCATTCAGTCAGCCTGCGGACGACACCCGAGTTCCAGCAGACGCTGGCAAGTGTCAACAGCCAGTTTGCAGCTATAGCGCACACGGCGAATGTCCAACTGGCTGCTCGGGCAGATAATCTGACGATCGCTCGCCGGCTATCCTTGGCGCTAGTTGGAAATGGATTATCGCTGGAGGAGATCCGCGCTTTAGAATTGATCCCGCCCGAGCGACAAGTGTCTTGGTGGACCGATTACTTATTGTCCGACCGACGTTGGGCCGATAACTTTGCGGAAAGATTCTCACGCGCTATGGTGGGAACCGACAACGGCCCCTTTTTGCTGTTTCGGCGACGCAAGCTGAATGCTTGGTTATCTGAACAATTATCCAGGGATGTGGGCTATGACCACATCGTGCGTTCCATGCTCAGCGCTGAAGGGCTATGGACGGATACGCCGGCGGTGAACTTTGTGACCGCCACGATGGATGAAGC
>CAKQNH010000282.1 GCA_934255105.1 uncultured Pirellulaceae bacterium | reverse complement strand
CTGGCAGGAAGTTGGGATCGCGAATCGAAGCCACCTCGGCAAAAGAAAAGTTATCGGTGGTGATATCCAGCGCCAATGTGGCTGTCAGAGCTGAGTCGGAATCAGCTCGATCTGTGGCGACCAGCATGCCAGCGGCGGCCAGTGGGGCGGCAGCGCCGCGGGCTCGGAGCGTGATGGTCGCCTGGGGGAATCGACTGGCGAGTGTTTGCAGCGCGATGCCCAGTTGCTGTGCACGCTGAGCAAAAAGCGGCAGGTTGTAACCATAGGTATAAGCGGCAGCAAGACGTGGGTTCTCAACCAGCCCTTGCCGCTGGATTTGGTCGGCCGGTTGATCACTTTCAGTTAGTTGCTGGCCGGCCAAAATGATATTCCACAGTTTGGTCGCCTCGCCATCGTGGACTGCAATGTGTAAGTCGAAAGTGGCTCCATGTTCTAACCTCGGTATTGGCTTTGCTTGTGATGTGTGGACTAGAAACGCCCCCCAGGCTGGTAGGCTGGTATTCTCAAACTGCAGGCTGCCTCCGTCCAATTCACGGACGGTCGTGTCAGACTGCGGAGTCGTCAGGCCCAAGCAGGTGCGCCAACCATCGTGCAGCGTGCGAGCGAGCTGCTCTCGCTGTTGGGCATCTCCTTGCAACTGTGCTTGCATCTGATCATCGATGTTCTCGGCCCAAATTCGCAACAGCTTGCGTTCGAACGCCTCGCCCCCAGCGGGCTGCGCGTGCTCTGCATCCCAGACGGTCAATTCATCGCGGAGGGCGATATCAAAATCTCGCTCCAAAATCGGTTTAGCGAAACCGAGGCGAAAATGGTCGTTGACCCAACCATACAATGCGACTCGGGCGACATGGTTGAAGTTATGGTCGAAGTGGACGGCTGGAAAGAGAGCCACTTTGTTCTTGGCACCGAACAGACCGTAGAGCTTTTGCAACTCTGGAAAGCCGTCTTGGGGCATGGTTCTGGTCCAGTCATTGGCTGCGGTCATGCCCAGTGGCCGCGGTGCGATGAGTGCCGCCAGTTCGACATTGCCCGTGCCGGTTCGCAGCAGGCAAGCGTTCTCGCAGGTGCAGCCACCTTGCATGCCCGTGCTGACCATCACGGCCGGGAAGGCCAGTGCGATCCGATCGTCGATGGCGGCACCCAAGAACGATTGAGTCCCTCCACCACTGGCACCCGAGATCGCAATGCGACTGGGGTCGACTTCGGGAAGCGTGAGTAGCATATCTACGGCGCGCTCCGTAGCCAGAGTTTGCAGGCCAATCACAGACTGATTGTGCGACTCAGCCAGCGGGCTATAGAGCAACCATCCGCTGCTGTTAACTTCGGACTCGGCGGGCTGATTTGCAAAACCGTGGGCGCGTTGCATGTTGATCTGCTGGCTATCGCAGTAGCCGAGCATATCCCAGTGTAGGACGACGCAGCCCATGCGAGCCAATTGCACGCAACGCGCCTGGATTGGATTGTGAGCAGCATTTTCAAAACGCTCGCCGCCACTGGCTAGCTGCTTATCGATTTCAGCCTGACTGGGGGCGTAAAACCGCGCTTCTTCCCAGTGTCCGTGTGGCGCGAGTACGGCGGGAAGCGTCCCTTCAGCGGCCGCTTTCTTGGGGCGATAGAGATTGCCTGTCACTAGCAAGCCCGGCAGGCTCTCAAAGGTCACTCTCTCGATGGTGTAGTCATCGCGGTCGACACGGCCATAGATCTGCGGCGCGACGGCATCCAGTTGCGGACGCGGGAATAGTCCCAGGGAAACTTGCAATTGCAGTTTCAGATCTTGTGCGCGGGCTTGCCAGGCTGCCAGCGATGCGGGAGGCGTGAAGGGGCAGTGCGTGTTGAGATCTCGCAGCGGCGGAGCGTCGGCCTGAACGGTTACTGCTGGAATGCACAGCAGAAGCAGCAGGCCAGCAATCGAGAGATAGTGTCGCATGTTGGTTGGCTTATAAGGGAGGGAATGAAGTGGAGGCACGCCTGTGGAACTCGACAAGAGTTTCGGCCTCTGCGGAGGAGCGGTCGCCCTTGACGCAGTGCGCTAAGACAAACCACTTTACACGCTTTCCATGCAGTTTACACGCGACCCGTCAAGCCATTCGGGTATTTTGATTTCAGCTTAGAACTCCCTCGCTCATGCTCTGAGCATTTGCAGTGCATGCGTTGGTTTCCTTTGGCCCCTTGCGTTGTTTTCTTTGGCCAACGGCCATATTTATCATAGCCTGGGGCAACGCCCCAGGAGCTGAAACTATGTTGAGAAAGGCCGTTGGCCTTAAAGACAGAATACGACTTAATCGAATTTAAAACCCAAGCGCAGGCTTTTCAAACGCTCTGCGCAGGCTTTCCACACGCACTCTGGTTACTCGAACATTGGGGCAAATTCTTTAAGTAAAATATTTTGTATCAAAAATGTGCAGATTCATGAATAATCTGGGTTAAACGATATTCCTCCTCACGCCTCACGCCTCACGCCTCACGCCTCACGCCTCACGCCTCACACCTCACACCTCACGCTGCTCGGCGGGCTGATGGGGCTCGAAGATCGTGCGACGTTTTTGCTCGGCGTGTTTGATGGCGTCCAGAGCGTGCTGGTACAGCGTCTCTTGCAGGCGCACTGTGGGCTGGCCATGCTCGGTCTGGCGGCGAATGTATTGCCCATCGGCTTGTAGTTGCCAAGCATTGGACGTATCGCGGAAGCAGATGTCGAGCATCTGGATCAAACGTTGCTTGGACAGTCGGTCTTCCACCGGGATCAGCAATTCGACTCGCCGGTCCAGGTTGCGCGGCATCCAGTCGGCGCTGCTGATAAAGACCAGATCATCGCCTCCGTGGTCGAAGTAAATTAGGCGTGCGTGTTCGAGAATGCGGTCGACGATGCTCACCACGGTAATGTTTTCGCTCAGGCCCGGCACGCCGGGGCGCAGGCAGCAGACACCGCGAATATTCAGTCGCACTGTGACGCCAGCCTGCGATGCGCGGTATAGGGCTTCAATCAATGTCGGGTCGGCCAGCGAATTGAGTTTGACCATGATCAGCGCGCGCTGTCCCTGTTTCTTGCGCTCGATCTCGGCATCGATCAGTCCCAGGATCCGCTTGCGCAGTCCCAGCGGAGCAGCCTCGATCGCGTTGAAGGGTTGCGGTTGGCTGAAACCGGTGATGGCATTGAAAAATGCGCTGGCGTCGGCCCCTAGGTCATCGTTGCAAGTAAAGTAGCTGATGTCTCCATAAATGCGGGCGGTGGCTTCGTTGTAGTTGCCGGTGCCTAAGTGCATATAGCGGACGATACCACGCGGTTCACGGCGGACGATAATGCATACTTTGGCGTGTGTCTTGAGGTTCTTCACGCCGTAGATGACTTGCACCTGTGCCTCTTCCAGCTCTTGCGCCCATTCGATATTGCGAGCTTCATCAAAGCGTGCCTTGAGTTCGACGATAGCGGTTACATACTTGCCGCGTTCGGCCGCTTTGCGCAGGGCAGCCACGATGGGGCTATTGCGGCTGGTGCGGTACAGAATCTGCTTGATGGCCAACACATCGGGGTCTTCGGCAGCCTCTTCGATCAAGCGGACGACGGGGCCGAAGCTCTCGTAGGGGTGGCTCAGCATTACGTCCTGTTCGGCGATGGTCGAGAACATCGTTTGCGTGGGGTCGATCAGCGGGCTGCGTTGGGGGCTCCACGGCGCATCGCGCAAGTGGTCGAAGCCTTCGAGTTCGCCCAGACGCATGAAGGCGGACAGGTCGAGCGGATCTGGGCTGTGCGCAGTTTTTTGCTCGTTGACGCGCAGCATCTGTTGCAAGAAGGCAACCGTGGCGGGTGGAGCCTGGGATTCGATCTCCAGCCGCACGCACTCGGCCGTCTTGCGCTGTTGCAGCAGTTCTTTCATGCCGTGCAGCAGATCTGCAGCCGAATCCTCTTGAATGCTCACGTCGGCATTGCGAGAGATGCGAAAGGTAGTGGTCGATAGAATTTTCTCGCCGCCAAAGAAACTGCCGGCAAAGTTGCTGACGATATCTTCCAATAAGGCGAAGCTAAATCCATTTTCCGTAGGCAGCGTCAGAATGCGCGGCAGCGCGCGGCCGAGCGGGATGACGGCGAAGCGGAAATCGGCACCTTCGGCGTGGCGCTTGGCTTGCGGAATATCGAGCTGCACGCAGACATACAATGCGTGATTGACCAGCAGCGGGAAATCCTCGGAGGCGTGGATGGCCATCGGGCTCAGCACCGGCAGGATTTCTTCGTGGAAGATGCGGTCGGCCGCTTCGCGATGCTTCACCCCAGCGGAACTCAGCAGTACGCGCTCGATGCCATGTGCGGCCAGCGCCGGTTCGATCTCATCTAGGAAACAATGGTACTGCTGCGTCAGCATTTGCGTGGTTCGCTGGCGGATAGCGTCCAATTGCTCTGTGACCGACAGGCCCGAGTGGTCGGTAGAAGCCATAGCGGCTTGATGCTGGAGCTGTAGGCCACCCACCCGCACCATGAAGAATTCGTCCAGATTGCTACTGGTGATAGCTAGGAACTTGAGTCGTTCCAGCAGCGGTACCGTGGGGTTGAGGGCTTGCTCGAGAACTCGTTGATTGAATTCCAACCAGCTCAGTTCTCGGTTGATGAAATTTTCGGGTAGCAAGGCCATATTTCGTTTGCGGGCTCGTTAGAGAAATGCAGTTGAGGGAGATCTAGAGAGGATTCTAGCACGGGGGCTGGCCCGATGGTGCGCAATTATAGCGTGGTCGAGCCGTTTGCGTTTCGACTTAGGCTCTCGCTTGCAATCGCGCCTGGTCCGTTGTCAGACGGAATCATGGCTGGTTCTTAGTCACCATTGATTGTGTAGAATGAATTCGCGTTGCAGGTTGGTGTGGTTACCGAGTCGCGTGTTAAGACCCCCTTGGATAAGTTGTTGGAAGCAGCTATGGCATCCACCCCTCCGATATCAATCGTCTTGTTCTTGTTGGCCGGAGTCCTTGGTGCGGTCGGGCAATTCCTGTACAAGTCTGGTGCCGATGCTGCTACAGGTGGCCTGGTAAGTTTCTTTTTCAACATTCGGATTGTGTTGGGAGTCGCCTGCTACATCGCGGTGATGATTTTATTCGTTGCCGCATTCAAGAGAGGTGGTTCCCTAACTGTACTGTATCCAGTTTACGCCAGTACCTTCATTTGGGCCGCCATCATTGCACGTGTCGCTTATGGCGTTCCTATTCTCCCAGTCCACATGCTGGGTTGGCTGATGCTGATTGGTGGCATGTGTTGTTTCCAGGCCCTGGCCTACTACTATTGCTGTTGGTGTTAACGCAGAGCAACGATGTCGCACAATTCATGTGGGGCAAATCCTGCGGGCGGCACAAGATCACACCGCGGGTTAGCCCCAATAAAACATGGGAAGGATTCTTGGGCGGTCTGGGCACAACGATACTGTTGGCAATCCTACTTGGGCCGGTCATAACAATGTTGGATATCCCTCGCGCAGCCATGGCAGGATTGATCGTTGGAGTAACCGGCTTGCTCGGGGATTTGAACATCTCGGCATTAAAACGCGACCTTGGAGTAAAGGATACTGGGGCGACATTGCCTGGACATGGCGGAGTGCTCGATCGGATCGACAGCTTGATTTTCACGGCCCCGGTATTCTTTCACTTCATACGGTTTTGTTATGGCTGAGCCGAAGATTGAAGGCGCATCAAGCGACGAGCCCGCAAGGCCACACCGGTTTTTTCGGTATCTGTTTTTCCTGTTTGTCGTGCGCCCCGTCATGCTCGTCGTGATGGGGATGAATGTTCGGAATCGGGCTCGACTGCCTCAGCAAGGCCCACTCGTCATCGTGGCCAATCACAATAGCCATCTCGACACGATGGCCGTGATCTCTTTGTTTGGAATGAACCGTTTGCATCAGGTGCGTCCGGTGGCTGCTGCCGACTATTTCTTGAGGACCAAGTGGTGGGCTTGGTTTTCGCTTCGTATTCTAGGGATTATTCCAATCCATCGAGAAGTCCAAGGACATTCGACGCATCCACTCGCGCCGATTAGTCAGGCGCTAGAACAGAGGCAGATCGTCTTGCTATTTCCGGAGGGGACGCGTGGGCAACCGGAGAAGCGACAGCCTATACAAGCTGGCATTGCGCACCTAGCCAAGCGGCACCCCGATGTTGCAATTGTCCCCATTTTCATGCATGGCTTAGGGAAGGCTCTACCACGCGGCGAAGGACTGCTGGTTCCATTTATCTGCGATATATTCATCGGCGAGCCCGTGCGCTGGACCGGTAACAAGTCCGACTTTTTGGAACGGCTCTGTCAGTCATTTGACCAGTTGGAAGCCGAGGCGAATAAACCAGCCTTCATAGACGAGCAGTAGAAACTGCCTTAAGTCAGTAGAAACTGGAAGTATCTGGCAGCGCCCCGCTGGTCTCGCACTGAATAACTTCGACACCAACGCACGGTGAAGCCTTGGAT
>CAKQNH010000281.1 GCA_934255105.1 uncultured Pirellulaceae bacterium | reverse complement strand
GAGTTAGGCAATGGGCTTTCATTCCTAATTGCCGAGAAGCTGAAAAGCTCCGGCAATTAGCGATACGAGTAGGGTGGCGAGCAGGAGTGTGGTCGTCCAGCGCGAGTTGCGGTTTTTGTTTCCGACTAGCGATGCGTTGCCGTTTAGCTGCAAGAGCGCTATGGCCAGCATCGGGATGAACATTGCTCCTATGATGCCGTTGATCTTCATGGCGTAACTGAAATTGAAGAGAAACAGCCCCGAGATGGGCACCAAGCTGATGGCTGCTAAATGCCAACGATAGATAGCCGTATTCGAGGCTGGTGGGGCCAGTCGGCTGCCGTTGTCCTTGGCACTTAGCAACAATCCCCAACAGTCGCTAAATAAGTACGGTACGCTTTGCCAGACGCCTAACAGGCTGCTGAAAACGGCGCCCCATGCACCGAGTAAAAATGCCCAGCGTGCAACGCCGCCCATGCTTCCAACGCGACTCTGTAGCGCATCGGCGATCTTGACGATCAGGCTAGCTCCACTCGCCCCTAGATCGCCGAGGTGATTACCGATGACGACCATCGCCAAACCAAACACGGCCGTCATGCCGTAGCCCACGGCTAGATCCAAACGACATGCGGGCAAATCGGTCAGTGACTCTCGGCCCTCTTCGCGAATCCAATAGCCGTAACAGAGCACGGTAACCGTACCTCCTACCCCGCCCAGCAGTGCAATGGTCCATCCCAGTCCGCCGCTATTCCAGTTAGGGATGCGGGGGACGAATATCCCAGCCAATAATTCGTATGGGGGAGGAGCCAGGGCAATGGCGGTCAGGCAAACCACGACGAACATCAATCCGATGCAGATTCGCATGACCAATTCGAACAAGCGGTAGCCGCCGAAAAAAACCAACAGCCACGCCAGCAGGCTTTGAGCGGTGCCGAACACGACCTTGCCGTCCGACGCATTTTCGAAAATCGGCAGCATCGCATGCATGGCAACACCGCAGGCACTCATGAGGGCCATCGCGACAAGGTAGCTCCACACGACTAAGTAGATCATGAAGGCCCACTGCGCGGGTCGCCACACATGGCGTGCAACGCCTTCGATCAGGGTCGAACCCGCCGCCAACTGCCAACGCGTCAATCCTTCGTTGAGCACGAACTTCAGTCCCGCACCGACGATAACTGCCCACAGCACGCCACAGCCTAGAGCGGCGCCGCTGAATGTGGCTGTCGCCAGATCGCCTGCACCGACGCCGGTTGCAGCCACTAAAATGCCTGGACCAAATACGGACAGTGAGAGTTTAGAGCGAGGATTCATTTCGTTTTTTCCATGCTGTTCAGGCTCTGTCGAATGAACTATTTGCACAACTTTTGCTATCGGAGCGATACTATCCCGGTCACCACCATCGACGAAGGAATGTCGATAGGCGCAAGTGGCTCTACCAGGATCAGTTTTTTCTTGAATAATCGAACTGAGTGCAGTTTATGGAACTCAATTTTGGCTTCGCGGCTATATGACCGCGTCGGCACCCACGTTCGAGCAATGTAACAGATCGAGAAAGCCCATGAGTCGAATTCTTGCCTTCAGTTTCGCCCTCATTGCGCAAGCGGCCGCAGCGGATGACGTGCTCGACGTCGCACTCACGATGCCGATCGGCAACGGGAGCATGGCAGTATTCCGAAATACCGGCGACGTGCCCGACACGGTATTGATTCACTTTCATGGTGCGACGTCGACCGTTAAGGAGGCGTTTGTTCGGAGTGACTCAAGTGCGGTCCTGGTAATCATCAATTTCCCTGGGCTGTCATCTGCATACTCGAAGCCGTTTGCCGAGGACCGTGAGTTGTTCGGGAAAATCCTGGAGAAAACTCATTCGGCGGCTACAGGTAAGACATTTGGAGAATGGAAACGCGTCTACGTTTCCTCATTTAGTGCCGGCTATGGCGCCGTGCGTGAAATCCTCAAAAGGCCGTCGTACTTCCAGCAAATCGATGGAATCATCATGGCTGATTCGATCTACGCTGGTCTGAACACCAAAGAAACGAAGCGCGCTGTCGACGACGAGAACATGCGCGACTTTGTTCGCTTTGCCTCACTTGCGGCTAGGAATGAAAAGGCCTTCGTTCTGTCTCATTCGGCACAGCCAACGTCTTATGCAAGCACTACCGAGACGGCCGATTACCTGCTGAATTCCCTGAGCATGACTCGAATGCCACACACGTCACCACCGACAGACGCTCTGCGTCAAACGAGCCGAGCTCAACGGGGACAATTCATTGTCCTTGGATTCGATGGGGCCTCCGGTCAGGAACACATGCTGCACCTGAAGCATATCGACAGATTTTGGGATCACGTGCCGCTCCGCAAATGACTCGCATGAACTCACAGGGCCGAAATCGGTACTTGGCCGCCTTTCTTCTACTCTGGGCAAAAAATCGCCTGCCGAGCATCTGATTTGACTAACCAATAGCTTGTCACCCCCCATGCGGCACGCTAGGCTAGCTCGTAGTAGGTGCCCGCTGTTGGTGCCCGCTGTTGGTGCCCGCATAGGGCGTGCGAAGTGAAGCGTCTTAGTTGTGAGTTTGCCAACCAAAGCCTAACAAGCGAGAGCGACAAATGGCATTCTGCGAGTCGGATGACTGCGGATTCAGGGTTCGATAGCAAGTTGCAGGTTCGATCGTTTCGTTTTAGTCACACAGAGGTGTTGTATGTTCAATTCAAGGGTCGCGGTTCGAGTTTCGATTCTGTTTGTGTTTTCAATCGTCGTTCTGAGCCAGTCAGGCTTAGCTCAACAGCAACGGCGAAAAGGAAAGCAAAAAGGGAAATTTCTTGCGGAGACGGGTTCAATCGATGGTGCTATATGGAGATTTGAATTGAAACCAAACCATCAAGGACCGAACGCTCCAATGCCAATTCGTGGGAGATATCGAGTTTCAGACTTGAAGATTTATCAGGCTGATGAAACCGGCGGTGAATTCACGAGGCAGATTGGTGTATGCAAACCGAATATAGGGTCTAAGAACACGGTCGCAGAATTCGAAACCTTGCGGGGAAATATTTCGCCCAAGCAGCAAGCGGAGCCCATCAAGGGAAAGGCACTACTCGCAGTCAAGAGCTTCGGTGAACTCGAGGGTGAATTTGTCGACGACAAGGGCTTCAAATGGACAATGAATGCATTCCGCGTACGAGAATGATCGCGGCTATGAATGGGTTTCAGAGTATCGCCACCGCGCCGCAGCCACCACCGGACCGGGGCACAACCGGACCGGGGCCACAGCACTTTGCTTGAGGGTGTGGGAGCGTCGTCAGTGGACGACGAAGAGATCGACGGACCTCAGGCGGCGAGCTGGCTGAGTAGAGAAGTTATCGGTTAGCTGATCAGTGCTCATTCCGATTTGGGCCTACCTCTATAGACAAACGGGAGTCAAAGTTCTTACGCGCTAACCACCAGATTTGGTAAAATACTTTCCCCCGACCAAAGTGCTGTGCCCCCGGCGTTTGACGGGCAGGTAGGATGCACGTCATGACACCTCAGGTAACGGATCAATCGCCGCTCGACACCAACCGCCACACCCGAGTTGTGACAGCCATTCGGTGGCTTTCGATGTTGTTGATTCTGGCCGCGTTGCTGCTGCTCGTTCGCTCGTTGCCGATTGGCCAGGCAATGGAGGCGATGAAAGGCTGGATCGGCGGACTGGGAATCTGGGGGCCAGTGGTTTTGGTGCTTCTGTACGTCGTGGCCACGGTGCTGTTTGTGCCGGGAACGATTCTAACTTTGGCGGCCGGGGCCATGTTCGGCTTGGTGGTCGGAACGATTACGGTATCGATTGGGTCAACGTTTGGCGCAGCGCTCGCGTTTCTGATCGCCCGTTATGTTGCCCGCGACAAGATCGCCGCAGTGGCGGGTCGCAACCGCAAGTTCGGTGCTATTGACAAAGCGATTGGTGAAGGGGGATGGAAGATTGTCGCCATGCTGCGCCTGTCGCCGGCGATTCCCTTCAATCTGCAAAACTACCTGTACGGTCTGACGCCGATTCGCTTCTGGCCATGCGTGGTTACCAGTTGGGCGGCCATGCTTCCGGGGACGTTTCTTTACGTCTATCTCGGACACGTCACAGGCGCGGCGGTTGGCGCCGACCGAGCACGGACACCTGGCGAGTGGGTCATGTTGGCCATTGGCTTGCTGGCGACAGTGGCAGTCACGGTTTATATCACCCGGTTGGCCCGCAGTAAGCTGCAAGAGCAAATGCAGAAATCGACTGCGGACGGCACAGCGTCGACCAACGACAACGACAACAACAACAACGACAACGGTAAGGACAACGATAAGGACAACGATAAGGACAACGACCTGCGCGACGAACGCAATGCTCCACGTCTGGCAAGCACCATCGTTCTGGCTGCGGTAGCGTTGGTCATGATTGCTGCGGCGGCCTACGCGTATTTTTCCGCTACGACGTTCGAGCGATGGTTGGAGAGCATGTTTGGCCCGCCTCCTGCAGAGCTGAAAGAGGCGTACGCGGAAAACGCATCGGGTCCAAAGTTCGACCACTCATCGTTCAATTCATTGCTTCGACAACACGTCGATGCCGGTGGTTCATAATGGACAGAGCTTGCTCATCTTCGTTGAACCGCCGCATGCGGACCCGCATGTCCGGTGGTGTGGGGAGGGTGCCAGAACTCGTCGACAAAGCTCACCTTAAGCGTCGAATGTTCTAAGTCAGCATAGACGGCACGCGGGTGAGTTGGTTCCGGATCTCCACGTTCATGAGGTAGGGGAGCGACCGTAGACGCTCCAGTTTTGCAGCATCAGCGAGGTCATCAGTGAATATTGTAACGGCCACGATTCGGTCAACCCAGCGAATGTTCAGTGCGTGCATCGGTCGTTCAAGGCAAGAGGGACCGCACCATCAGTCTGTCGCGGTGGTATTGGAAACGATATCCCCCGGCCTATGCAGATCCTCAGTCTAGCGCAGACGGCATCACTAGGGTCTGTGTCTGGTTCAGTTGTGCTCAGATCTCAGAGAGCAGGCTGGCGAACAGCGTAAGGAAATCGGCGCCAGTGGCGCCATCGGGGTCGGCCACGGACCCTTTCTGCGCGAGGACCACATCGTCCGTGGGACCTGCCCAGATGGGCTGGATCCGCCCGGAAGATCCTTGCATCAGCAGATCGGCGACGACATCGAATGCGCTATCGGGCCGAGCGAGCCGCGTCCAAAGCGCCGTGGCCTGAGCCGGAGTCGCAGGCGTCGCTACGCCGAGCTTGGCGGCCATCAACTGGCGACGAAATGCAGCAATGCCGGCGGAATAGCCGCCGGTGATCTGGCAATCTATATTCGCCACATCGACGCCCCCGTCAAACGTCATCCCGCGGCGGCGAATGTGACTTGTTCCTACCTGACACCACACGTCATCTACAAGGACCACGGTTGTGCGAATCACTGCGGTTCTTCCAGGAAAACCAATGGGATGGAAGGCGGCCACGCGCGTCGGATGGGCGCCCACCAAGAGGGATACAGCTTCCTGGCGATGCTTCAGTGCTGCGCGGATCCAGGGCTCTTTTTGGACAGCAAAATCGGGCTGGCGCGGCATGCATAGGATGACTTTGAGTCTGGAGTTGGCGGTCAATGCCGCCGCAATTGCCGCGACCAGATCATGTTCATGCGGTTGCAGTGGCAGTGGCGGATTGGGCGCATCGGGTGGCCGGGCGGTTGCCGCAAAACTGGGACTTTCGATGTAGATCAGCTCCCGGGCCTGGGCGATGGCCCGGGTGAGAGCCCACTGCGCGTCGCGCCGCCCGAACTTGGCATTGGCAATCTCACGTTGAATTTCAATCAGGACTCGATCGGCGTTGCTAGGTGAAGGGGGTGGCTGAGGTGGCAGGCCCAGTGCATTGATGACCGCGGCTTGCAGGCTAGCCACGGTGTCGCCCACCTGAGGTGTCGGAAGGAACGACAATTCGGGCGTATCGCAAAGTGCCGCGATCGTCTCTAAAGCAACTGCGGCAACCGTACCGCCCGCTGGCGGCATCGCTGGATCCCAGTTGTCTCCACCCATCGACACGATCCAGCCTTGTTGACCGGGACCCAAGGGGAGGATGGGCTGGGCGCGTTTGAGTGCGTGGATCGCCAAATCGTACGCCAGCAAGCCATCAACGGTGACTCCAGCGCAGTGCACATCCGGACCTGGCCCGTTGCCTGGATCGCCGAATTCCGGATTGGCCGCGCGAGTTTCAAAGTCCCAACGCCCGCCCGTCAACAACGCTCGCCAAGCAAGCTGGTTTTGTGTCGGAGCGGTGCCGATCGCGAAGATCGTCTCATGCCTCCCCTGCGTCGGCAGTCGGGGCCCGATCCGCGGCTGAGTTTCCGATGCCAGTTGCCGAATGAGATCTACAGCCGAGGCGGGTGCGCTACCACCCGCTGCCGCCGGCGAAGGAATTCCGAAGAGACTCGCCGGCGCGATCGACCGCTGCCCGAGT
>CAKQNH010000280.1 GCA_934255105.1 uncultured Pirellulaceae bacterium | reverse complement strand
ATGCCCCCATGCGAATCGAGTAGGAGTACGAGTACCATTTCATTGAGTACGAGTACGAAAAATCGAGACTATCGGTGACGTTCAGCGAGAAGTGTTGAATTCTGTCCTTCGTCAATGTGCAATAACCATTCCCCCACTCCCCATTTCGTATTCGTCATTCCGCATCTTGCATCTTGCATCTTGCATCTTGCATCTTGCATCTTGCATCTTGCAGTGGAACCGCGGATTTGGATAGCCGATGATGGAGTGGGGCGGAACCATCGGAGGACGCTACTTTTCTTTGGCTACAATCGTGCGACTTTCCGAATCCACACTCACGAATTCGAGCGTAGGAAAGCAAGTCTCCAACTCAGCCAAGGGCTTATCGTAGTTTTGGATTTTGATCGTCAAACTCCCATTGGAGATCGTGAGGGAGGGGGCGTATGTTAATAACCACTTTGGCAGCGCACGCGTATAGCTGGACGAATCAAGGTTTTTAACGTTGGTGGCGGTGATCGTCACCATCATGGCTGGATCGCTCGGTTGGGCCGGCGGGCGCTGAACTCGATCCTGCGGCATAGCGGGGAGCCCGCTGCCGGGGCCGCGAGAATCCTGAGGCGATCCGTGTTGTGGTCCCCTGCCCCGGCGGTCGCTTGGTTCGCCATCGAAAGCTGAAGGAGGACCGCCACGTCCAGAGCGTGGGCCGACCGGCTCGGACGACTCACCTCGTCCACGCCCTCCGCGCTCTCTGCCTGCGTTTCCCATCGCAATGTCGGCCATTTGCTGCTTGCGCTCTTCCACCGCGCGCTTGCGGTCCTCCTCCCGCTTGCGCTGCTCTTCAATTGCGTTTTGCTGGCGTTGTTGAGCTGCAGCAAGCTGCCGCTGTGCTTCTTCCTTTCGGTCGGCTTCGGCCTGAATAGCGGCGAGCTCCTTCTTCTTGATCGTCGCCAAGACGTCTTCAAATCGCTTCTGGGACGTTTCGCCGGTGCCCAGCGACGATGCCAGAGCGTGTGGTGCACCAAAAATGATACTTTCGATTCTGTCGCTCACCGCGGAAACTTCATCAAACAGAAAGCTGACCTCCACCGGCAGCGTGGCCTCTGCCTCCATGAGCTGGCGCAATGTATGCAGCCTAGAACTGGCCGCGGTTTGCTGGATCTCGTAGGGATTTCCTTTCGGGACGAGGGCAGTAATTGCGTTTAACGCTTTGCAGGGAAGCTTCTGCAGTTCTTTAGACTCCGCGATGGCTTCATCGACAATCGAATGCAGTTCGAGCAACTCTTTACTTGACGGTGCTTGCGGGTCGATAGCTGCCAGGCTACGCAGTGCGTCGCGTTCCAGACTGCCTTGAAGCCGAATGATCGCTAGGACTCGTCGATCCTCGTCCGACCACTCAAAATCGGTTCCCGTATAGGTCAGCGGGTCGGGGAGACCGTAATGCCCCCACGGCGAAATCCAATTAAAGTCCATTCTGGCCCGTACGACTTTATTGAATGCGTGGTTCACCAAATCGTCAGGTTTGGCGGTGGCTCTAAGCCGCCAGAAGACCTCTGGCATCGGAGCGTTAGCCGCTGCGCTACCTTGCTTGAGCATTTCATCGCGCAGGCCTTGAAGCAATTGACCCTGCTTTTCCATTTCAACGGCAATTTCCTCTAACGACTTCTGCTGCACAGGCAAGCGACAGATGCGACGAAAGAGCGCATCAAACTTTGGTAATTCGGCTTCCAGGCGTTGTGCGGACGCTTGCGACTGATCGCCAGCGGGAATGGAGCGTCCGATTTCTTCGACCTGCTTGCACAGCGTTGCCAGGTCCGCTTTGATCCTGCTCGCTGAGTCGGAGCCGAATAGGCTACCGGAGAATGGCGAAGATAGCTCTCCGAAAAGCTTGCCGTCCACTAGGAATTGCTTTCCCAACATGATCGCAACTAAGATCAATCCAACACCACCCAGCGAGGCGAGCGCAATAACTGCGGGGAGAACAAAACTCCGGCCGCTGGCCGATGATTTCTTGCGGCGTTTGGGCTGACTCTGAAACGCAAACTGGCGGTTGGCGTCGAGTGGTAGTGGTTGATTCCAATCCGCTACTGGGTCACTGAACGGATCGTATGTTGTCGAGCCGAACGACGCTGCCGGGTTGGAAGCTGCCGAGTTGGTGCTAGTTGAGAGCGGAGCGCTTCGTTCACTCGCAGCGGTTGGCGTTGAAACTTTGACTTGGAACGACTGCGCGCACTTGGGACAAGTGATATTGACGAGCTGTTGGCTGCCGGCATCGAATCGAAGAGGCGATTTGCATTTCGGGCAGTTGCAGGTGAGCAGTGGCACGATTCACTCCATGGTTTAGACGAATGATTGAACAGTCGCCGCAAAACTTCAAACGACGTGAAGCAGGGAGAGAAATCTCAGCTTCAGTCGAGCATAGTCCCGTCAAGCCAATGCGCGTGCTTCGGACGGCTTCTCGGAGAATATCGCAACGCCATAAATGCTACCGTGACCAGTTAACGAAAGTGGATGTGGGCAGTAGCTCTCAATGCAACGATTCTCCCCAAGACGATGGTGGAGTGCAAGCGGAGGACGCTCGGGAATATTCCGGGTGAATCGATGTCGAAACTTGGCTAGTAACATGGCTATCGCGATCGGCTCACCAAATTAATGGTATTCTGGATTCCAGCGGCGGTTTATCGCCGACGTACACCATGACACGGTACCACCGAACCGAAACTTCGCGACCCCCAACCCAAACATCCCTTTCGAGCGTCTTGGTCTTGAAGTAGCGAGTCAACTTCAACCCCTGCCCCATCTCGACGGGGTTACTCCGGTTACCGCAGTGAATTCATTTGGATTCGGTGGCACCAATGCTCACGTCGTCTTGGAAGCCGCCCCACCAATGGATTGCCGTTGGACGGTCAAGCCAGAATATGTCAGAGGCTTCACTGGCGCGGCTCACGCAGACTCGGGCAGAAATGGCAGTAGCTCTGCAAAAAGAGCCAATCGCCCGCTATTGCTCCCCATCTCAGCCCGCGACGATACATCGCTGATCAGATATGCAAAGCTGATCAAAGATCTGCTTGGCTCGGACGATAACGACCAACGACTTGCCGACCTTTGCTACTCAGCCGGAGCCCGAAAAGAACAACATCACCATCGACTAGTCGTCATTGGAAACAACGGCGACGAGTTGCGATCGCGACTCGCTCGACGGCTGGCAGACGAAAACGCAAGCGATGGAATCATCCAAGGGAAATCGTCTTCCAGCGTTGGCGACATCACCTTTGTATTCACCGGTCAAGGTGCCCAGTGGTGGCAGATGGGGCGCGAACTCTACGCGGACGAACCCGTTTTTCGAGAGGTAATCGACAGCATTGACGCTTTGCTAACACCGCTCGCGTCGTGGTCTCTTGTTGACGAGATGATGAATCAGGAATCCGAGATAAGCTCGCGGATTCACCTAACCAATATTGCGCAGCCAGCAATTTTCGCGCTCCAGGTCGCCTTGGCCGAACTCTGGAGGTCATGGGGCGTCGTACCCTCCAAAGTCATCGGACATAGTGTTGGGGAAGTCGCAGCGGCTTACGTGGCTGGTGTATATTCACTCGACGACGCTGTACAGATCATTTTTCATCGCAGCCGATTGCAGGACTCTGCAGGGGGCGACGGTCGGATGGCTGCGGTGGGGATTTCAGCATCTGAAGCTAGCGATCTGATCGGTGACAATGGCGACCAGATTCAGATCGCGGTGATCAACAGTTCCAGCATGGTAACGCTCGCGGGTGATCGCGGGCCGCTTGAAGCGGTCGTCGAACGCCTCAAGGGAGAAGGCAAGTTCGTCCGCATGTTGCGAATCAACTATGCGTTTCATACCCACCACATGGATCCGATTCGCGAAGAACTATTAGCCGTTCTGTCTGACATTCGGCCACGCCCAGCCCGTATCCCCTTTGTCTCAACGGTTACCGGGTGCCTTCTTTCGGGCGAAAAGCTGGACGCGATGTATTGGTGGCGCAATGTTCGCCAACCCGTCCTGTTCGCTTCAGCGATGTCGAACCTAGTGCGTGCGGGCGGTCGACTATTCTTGGAACTTGGCCCACACCCTGCGCTTGAAAGCTCGATCATGGATGTGCTGAGCGAGCAAGGTAAACAGGGGTCGGTCTTCCATTCGTTAAAGCGAACGACGAGCGAGTCAGAGCAGATTCTCACGAACCTAGCTGGCCTGCATGTTTTAGGTATGCCGATCGATTGGGCGGCAGTCAACCAGTCGTCGGGAAAACTGGTGCGCCTGCCCAAGTACCCGTGGAACTATGCTGCCTACTGGCTCGAATCGCAGCAGTCCGCTCGCGAGCGACTCGATCCCATCCCACATCCGTTGCTGGGACAACGCATTGCAGCGGAGAAACCGACCTGGCAAGTACAACTGGACCCGCGTCTGTTCGACTATCTGCACGACCATCAGATTTGGGACAGCATCGTGTTCCCAGGCGCGGGCTATGGTGAAATTGGGCTGGCTATCGCAGCGCAGCTATTTCCTGGCCAAGCGTACGTTGTCGAAGAATTGGAGATCAAGAAAGCGCTGTTCGTCTCGGAGGGGAGTGTGCCGACAATCCGAGCGACGTTTGACGCAGAATCGAAATGTTTCACGGTCCACAGCACGGTCGGCAATGACGTTTGGGATTTGAATAGCCGTGGACGCTTGATTGATATGCCAGCCCACAATCCGAGCGTGATTGACCTTGCGACCATACGAGATTCGCTGACCGATCATTTCGACCACGAGGCTTACTACGCTGATTTCGACGCGGCCGGCTATCAATTCGGCCCTAGATTTCAACAGATCACAAATCTCTGGCGAGTTGACGGAGAACTGCACACCGAGCAACTATTATCTGTTGCTTAGCGATTCAGAGAAGACCTCACAGTTGGACTCGCTGCGTACGGTGTTCCTTGGTGGGGAGCCAATTGACTTGGCAAAACTCGCTCCCTGGCGCAATCACCCCGGGTTTGACACGGAAATCGTCAACACTTACGGGCCAACCGAATGCACCGACATATGTTCGTTCTATCGAGTGGGCCCTGACAGCAGCGAGCAGACAATTCCTATCGGCTTTGCGATCCAAAACGTCCAAACTTTTGTCCTCGGAGCAGAGCTTCAGCAGTTGCCCATTGGGGTGACTGGGGAACTTTGCATTGGCGGCGCAGGTGTCGGAGCCGGATATCTGGGGGACCCTCAACTGACGGCAAATAAGTTTGTGGACAACCCCTTCGCGGCGACTGATGGCGAGCGCCTCTACCGCACGGGGGATTTGTGTCGCTATCGAGAAGATGGAGCGATTGAGTTTGTGGGACGCATGGACGATCAGATCAAGATTCGCGGCAACCGCGTCGAGCTAGGAGAAGTCGAAACCGTCCTTCGAACGCATCCGCAACTCAGCGACTGTGCCGTGATCGCCGTCGACGACCTTCGTGGAAACAAGCGGCTTGTGTCCTTCATCGTTCCCAAGAATGACCGTGCGGATATAAATGGCCTTAAGACCGATGAGTCACTTACAGCGCCTGATGAAATGCGACATTTTCTCTCCGACCAGCTCCCATCGTATATGGTGCCGTCAATATTTGTCTCGTTGGCGCGAATGCCGCTCACGTCACACGGTAAGGTTGATCGCCAGGCACTGGCGTCGATTGGCGCCCGGTCCAAGCGTGGCGATTATGTCGCACCTAGTAGCGAACGCGAAGCCACACTGGCCCAACTCTGGGAGACGGTTCTGGGGGTGAAGGGAGTCGGTGTCAAGGACAGTTTCTTTGATCTCGGTGGCGACTCAATGAAGAGCATCGAGCTGGTGATTAAAATCCGCCAGGCGACAGGCATCGATGTACCCTTGGCCGTGCTATTGCAACGCGACACGGTAGCTGAGATGGCCAATTACCTCGGGCAAAAACAAGATGCAACTTGGTCTCCCATAGTGTCGATCCAACCGCACGGTCAGCAATCGCCTTTGTTTTGCATTCATCCAGTTGGCGGCAACGTGCTGTGCTACGCCCCTTTGGCTGGCGCGCTGCGCGACGCTCAGCCGGTCTACGGTGTGCAAGCACGTGGGGTTGATGGATCCGGCCAGCCCTTGGCAACGATGGAAGCGACGGTGGGCGAGTACCTAGCCGCGATTCGCGAGATTCAGCCAGCGGGCCCCTACCACTTTGCCGCCTGGTCCTCTGGAGGGATCGTCGCCTACGAAATCGCGCGGCGGCTGATCGACGATTGCGAACAAGTGGCGACTGTGGCGCTTTTTGACTCATTTGCGCCAGCATTGATGCGCATTGACGTTGAGGACTCCGCAATGATCCTGTCCGAACTGGTGAAATTTCTAAATCGGTTTTATTATTTGAACATCGACTTGAGCTATGACACGCTAGCTTCGATTGGTCCGGATGAGCAGATCGCCATGACGCTTGCCTATGCGAAGCAGACCGGTTTTGTTCCCCAAGAATTTGACG
>CAKQNH010000279.1 GCA_934255105.1 uncultured Pirellulaceae bacterium | reverse complement strand
CAGGAGGGAGGCCAGCTATGCTTTCCCGCAAAACCATAGCCAACGATAGAGCTTCCACTGATCGACTTCCATGTCTGTTCATCAAGCGCGGGTTGTGCCCTCCTCCGTGAAGGCACTCGGTGACTCAACTGAATTGCCGGCCGCTTCGGGATGCGGCCGTCTGGTTCAATTCGTGGAGCCACCCTGCTCGATAGTGTTAGGGATACCGAAAATTTGTTTTTCGCGTCAAGTCGAAAAAGCGAATTAATGTGAAAAATAAGTTGCGGCTTCGGCGGGCGGAAAAATGCTCAACGCCGAGACTGGTAGGCTGCTGCTTTTGCGCGCAAGAGCCCGCTTTGCAATCGACTCGTCGGTCACGGGCTCCCCGTCGCGGTCAGTCCATGTCTTGACGCCACAGCCGGCTAGCAGAATCGATCCCGTCTCGGTGTGATCGACGGCCCAGCGAATGGCCGCAGATCGATCGGCGATAACTTGCACGCGACCGGGACTGCGAAAGCCACCTAACACGTCCATAGCCAACGACTGGGCCATATCGGCTGACAAATCGCTGGCGCTGAGCACGACGCGGTCGGCGCCTCTGTCCAGCACTTCACCCAGTCGTTGACGCCACTGCGGATCGAGTCGACAGCCGATATCCATGACCACCGTGGTCGGTCCAAACTGCTGTTGTCGCAGGGCATGCAGAGCGACTGCCACGCGGTCGGGTGATTCGGCTGCGTCAACATGGACGGGGACTTCGAAGGTAGCGGGCAAGCGTTGCATTCGCCCAGGGATTTTGTCCAGTGCCTCGACACCAGCCACAGCTTCTGGAATGGAGAAATCAAACATCCAGGCCACCGCAATAGCGGCCATCGCCGCACGGGCTACGTGATCGCCAGGCATCTTCAACGTCATGGGCATTAGCAGATTGCCGGTCACCGTCAGCAGTTGCTGCTCGCCACCGCTGCGGCTGAGTCGCTTGCCGCGCACATGCTGTGCCACATCCAGTCCATAGTTAACGCAGTCCAAACCCGACTCTGCAGCCCACAGGGCCGCAGCCGCATCATCCGCATTGTATAGCAACATTCCGTGCGGCTTGAGATTCCCACTCACACGCCGCATCAATTCGGCAAAGTGAGCTTGGCTGGCGCTTCCCCGCATTTGGCTGGGGCGCATGCCGGTCAGGATCAGCAGATCAAACTCGACTCCCGCAGTGACTTGCTGCTGCAGCATACTGGGAGTCAGCTCGATGATGGCAGCCGGCGAACCGGCCAATTCCGACTGCTCCATCCAACGCGCCAGCTTGCGGGCTGCCGGCGCACGCGTAGCCGTGCGATCGCAGGCGGTCGAATCGCTGCTGCCGAGTGAAGTGTAGTAGGCGACCGCTCCGCCCAGTCGCTTGAGCATGGCGGCCACGAATAGGGCTGTGGTCGTTTTGCCACAGGTGCCAACCACGCCAATCGTTAGCATCCGCTGGGAGGGATGTCCCACCAAGGCTTGACACACCCGACCGTAGACTTCGCGGGTATCGTCCACCATGCATTGTGGGACAGACACTGGCAGGAGTCGCTCTGTAACCACCGCTACCGCACCGCGACGAATGGCCAAGTCGACTTGATCGTGTTGGTCGCCGGCAGCACCATGCACGGGAATGAAGACGTCTCCCGGTTGGCAGTCCTCGGCTCGATAGGCACAGCGGGTAACCAGAATGTCTTCCGCGCCGACAAACACCGCCTCGGTAAGAAAGCTCCGCAAGCTGAGCCCCTGCGCGAGCGACTTGTTCCTACCCGAAAACCCATCACGAAACGATGTCGACATTGTCGGCCTCCTTGCCACATGGTCTAGATGTACTGATAATTGTTGAACTGTCGGCGACTTCAATGCTTCATGCGTTGGAGCTCACCGCCATGGATGGTGATGTCACAGCACCCACTCCGCGAGCTCTGTACATCACAGGCTATAGCGTGTCCCGAATGCCTATGAACCGTCAATACGAGAATGGACGAAGAAATGGCTTTCTGCCGTTTTTTCACCATTTACATGACAATCGTTTCACCCTTAGAAATGCTAGCTAAACTCACCTTCCACGATAACGTAGAGCGATTGTCCCCAATCGCTTCAGAAAACATAGCGTAGAGCGATTGTCCCCAACCGCTTCAAAAAACACAGCGTAGAGCGATTGTCCCCAATCGCTTCAGAAAACGAGTGGGACAATCGTTCTACATTGCTCCAAAAACACTGCCCACCGAGAACAATTGCCCATGTCCCAGGATCTTGACGTCGACCAACTGGCCGTATACCTGCACTTGACCCCGCCCCAGGTCCGGCGTTTGGCGGATCGCGACCAATTGCCGGGCCGGCGCATCGGCGGCGAGTGGCGATTTTCGGAAGCCGAGGTGCAAACTTGGTTGGAAGAGCGCATCGGTGCCAGCAACTTGGAAGAACTGGACAAGATGCAAGCCACGGTCGACCGTTGGAGCGATGTCGATAGTGAATCGGTTGAACTCAGCCGTTTGCTGCTTCCCCAAGCGATCGCCGTTCCGCTGGAAGCCCGAACGCGCGGGAGTGTGATTCGCACCATTTGCAAGTTGGCGGAGAGCACCGGTCTGCTATGGGACGCGACGCGGATGAACGAAGCGGTGCTGGCGCGCGAGGAGCTACATCCAACGGCGCTCGATAACGGCGTGGCACTATTGCACCCCCGCCGCCCGCAGAGTTCGATACTGGCCGAACCCCTGTTAGCTTTGGGCGTGACTTCCCAACCGCTCCCATTCGGCAACCAAAGCGGACATTTGACAGATGTTTTCTTCCTGATCTGTTCGACCGACGACCGAGTTCACTTGCAGGTTCTCGCCAAGATTTCTCGCTTGCTCTCGGGGACCGATTTTCTGGACGCGCTGCGGCAATGCGATTCACCCAAAGATGCGCATCACTTGGTGACCCGCTTTGAATCGGAATTGGACTCAGAGCAGTGAGTTGCGAAGCGGCGAGTTGCGGCCCGGCAGACTCTGCAACCGAAGCGTTGCGCGTGTTGTGGATCGAAAGCCGCCCGCACAATTCTGCAAGTGGCCTAGCTTGGCTACGCCAGAGGGTGCAAGCGTTCGAATTCTCCCAGAGACAAGTTGCTTTGCTCGATCATGCTTGGCCATCAGGCAGCGGCCGACCATCTCGCCGCGACCGCCAGCGGCTGACAGAGCGCATCGATTGTGGCGTCGAGCGAATCATTGTGCCCTGCGTCAATCGCCTCGATTATCCTGTGGAGCTGGTCGTTTTTTTGCAGCAGACGTGTCCTGAAGTCCCGCTGGCAGTCGCCAGCGACAGTTGGTGGGATGGCCGGCGGCGAACGGGTTTAACTACTCCCGGACATTTAACGCTTGCTTGGTATCGCTGGTGGGACGGGTGGGTCGACTGGCTGCAGGGTTGTAGTCCGACACTCTTCGAAGTAGTTCCAGCCCCGTGGCCGGTATTGAGCTGCCAGTCGCCTGCAATCGCCACTGCCTCGCATGGCCTCATCGTTGGCAACTGTCGCCAGACCACCGACGCCTGGGCGTTGGTCGCTAACACGGCAGGCCACTCAACCGCGTGCATTACTTGGCAGCAATTCCAACATCAGTTTTCCACCCCGTGGTCGCAGCCTCTACCGCACTGGGTTCTATGGGACGACACCAGCCTAGATACCATTCCACTGCAGGCTAGTCCAAAGCCTCTGGCGCTGGCTGCCGCCGAGGTAGGATTCGCTAGCCGTAGTGCAAGCGATGGCGACGGGGCAGAGCAGGGGACACGTGCGCAGTGTGACGAAGCTGCCATGCGAATTTTCTTCGAATACTTGTCGCAGTCAGTCGAGCAACGGACGCGTGTAACTGATCCCTCGCAACCGCACCCCACGCCGCACGGCTCTGATGGCATCCTGGGCATTGTGGCGGTCGACATGCCACGCGGCGATTGGGCCTTGCGGCACTGCGCATCGCCGGGCCGCGAGTTGCTTGGCAAGCCATCGGGAGGTCAGGGGTTTATGCGTCTATTGAGCCAAGCCGCACCACGCACTCAACCGCGCGCATCGCGGACTTCTTCGGCTGCGCTGGAGCGAACGTAATTGGGCGCGAGCTCGGCTGCCGATACGGCTTCGCCGGCCACATAGCTGTGCCAGCCCAACCGGCCAACCCAAGCGGCGGTGGGATCCCAGCGGGTGGGATCGGTCAGGCTCGCTCCATCAACTAATTGGGGCATGTAGTTCCGCAAGCCCGCTCCGCTGATCCACAGCGGCAGGCTGGCATGGGCAGAGCTGGTGTGGGCAGGGCTGGCGCGAGCATGGCTGGCATGGGCAGGACTGGCGCGGGACACCGCATCACAATCGGGCTGGCGCTCTCCATCGGTAAACGTGAGCGCGGCCAGCGGCTGAGCTTGCCACAGTTCGGCAGCCAGTACTTGAGGCTGTGCCACTGGGATCAAATCCAAAGCGAGCGGGTGGGAAGAATCGGTGGGCATGCGCCAAGCGCCCGCAAATACTTGCTTACGAAAAGCGTTGAGCACAGCCACGACGGTGCCTGGCGCGTCTTTGGCAATCGGCCCTTGGCTGGTCAAGCCATGCGCGGCCTGGGCGGCAATGACATGTAGGGTATCTCCGGCAACAATCGGGATCTGCCAAGCTAGTCCGAGCATTTTGGCCAATGCCAGCCCACTGCGCAGGCCGGTGAATGAACCCGGTCCATGCGTCACGCTGATCAATCCGACGGCGGGCAGATCGCTCGACCGATAGTGATCCAGTAGTTCTGCAATGGTTGGAGCCAAGGTCTGCACACTGCCGACAGCGGGCGGCAGAGCGCGCTCGGTTAGGACGGTCTGTTGCTGCAACACGGCTACACTGCCTGCCAACGCCGAACATTCTATAGCCAGGTGAAGCATGGATAATTCGCTAGATTTAGGACCAACCCGCACCCCCCTTTGGCTCGGAAAGCGTAAACTGTCTACCTTTCAGCCAAACCGCAGCCGATCTACAATGTGGCAAGCTACAATGTGGCAGGGCAATGGCTAGTTAACTTTGACCGATCAGACAGTGTGTACCGGAGCGGCCTGTGCGACAAGCACTCATCAGTGATATTCACGGCAATCTTGAAGCGCTTAACGCGGTCATGGCCGACATCCAACTGCAAAACGTGGATCGCATTGTTTGTCTAGGGGATATCGTGGGCTATGGCCCTAATCCATGCCAATGTTTGGATATCGTCATTCAGAAATGCAAATTGACGATCCTGGGCAACCATGATCAGGCGGCTTTGTTCGACCCCGATGGCTTTAATCCGGTCGCTTTGAGAGCTATTTACTGGACCCGCGATGAACTGGACCGTGGCCCTGGGTCAGCCAGCGCCATCAATCGACGCTGGGATTTCTTGAGCGAACTGCCAAAATCTCATCAGGCCGGGGACATTTTGTTGGTGCATGGATCGCCGCGCGACGCGACCAACGAGTACGTCTTCCCCGAAACGATCTACGATCAGGGACGCATGCAGGCTCTGTTCGAACGCGTTACCCGTTTATGCTTCCAAGGACACACGCACATGCCTGGCGTGTTTACTACCGATGGGGAGTTTGTAACACCTGAAGACTGCGATAATCGCTTCTCGATAGGTAATGAAAAATTGATGATCAATGTCGGCTCAGTGGGACAACCTCGCGACGAAGACCCACGCTCCTGTTACGCCATCTTCGACGATCAACAGCAACAAGTTGAATTTCGACGGATTGATTACGATTTCGAGCGCACCATTGCTAAAATCTATGCCATTCCCGACTTAGACAATATGTTGGGCGATCGTTTGCGTGGAGGACGTTAACATGCGAGGGAGGCGTCTTCTGTTCAAGTTTTTAAGCCGGGGGGTTTTCAACCAGCGAATCCGTCCGCAATGCTGGCGCCTGTTGCGTCTTCGATTTCCACACGCTTTACAGGGAGCCACGCTGTGCGGCGCGCGATCGTAAGTGACATACATGGCAACCTCGAGGCGTTAAATAGTGTTCTTGAGGACGCACGCTCCCAAGACTGCCAGCAGGTTGTGTGCTTGGGCGATATCGTGGGATACGGTCCCGATCCCCAGGCCTGCATCGATATCGTCAAAGACTTTGACGCTTGCATCTTAGGCAATCATGACTTAGCCGCGCTGTTCGATCCCGAAGGTTTCAGCAACGCCGCCGAACAAGCTATCCTGTGGACACGGCGGCAGATCGAAGCGGGCGACACGCCCGAGGCCTGTCTCCGTCGCCTCGAATTCCTGGCCCACCTTCCCCGGACTCGCCGCGAGGGATCGTTGTTGTTCGTGCATGGCTCGGTGCGGAATCCAATCAATGAGTACGTCTTTCCCGAAGATATCTACAATCGTCGCAAGATGGACAAGCTGTTTTCGATGGTTCAGCGAGCCTGTTTTCAGGGGCATACTCATGTGCCTGGCGTCTTCACCGCCAACATGGCCTTCTTGAAACCTGAAGATATAGACT
>CAKQNH010000278.1 GCA_934255105.1 uncultured Pirellulaceae bacterium | reverse complement strand
CGAGTCTCCGAGCAAGCGGGGAACTAGTTCTGCACGTGTGGATCAATATCGCCGGAATATACTGGCAATGGGACTGGGGCCACGGACTCAGAGAACCCTCTTCCCGAATAGCCTCTCGGAATTCTCTAGCCGGTGAAACATAAGATACAGTCGTCCTCTATATCACCCGCGTGTCAATTCCGGTCGGGAACTGACGCACTTTTCCGGTTTGGCTGAGGTGGCTGGAAACAGTTGATTCCGGTTTGAGGAGCACGAACGCTGACCGAATTTCCTGCTGTGATCTGTCTCAACAACTCGTCGCCGCGAGCGAAAGTGCCTGAACTGACGGCGCACTGCTTGAGTTCGTCTCGGTATTTGAATAACGGATCAAACGAATCCTCATCGGTCGCACAACGGTTGATCACATCGTCGAAGTTGTTGCCGAGTTCGACCAGACGTATCACGGAATCGAGTTCTTCGATTGACAGCACGACGAAGGGAATCGGGGCCAATCCTTGATCGGCCAGGATCTTTCGAATCCGCTTTCGGGCGAACGGCCCGTTGATGGTGAAGAACTTACCATAGGTGACGACGACGCCAACTATGCTCCGAGCGTATAGGCCCGACTTCTCCCATTTACCGTCATTGATACTCGCTGCATGGCCGGTCAGTTGTTTGACCGCCGACGCCACTCGATTGGCGACCTTGGCGAGGCTATCATCCGTGCCGAACGTCGTCAATTCAACAGTTGGACGCAAGCTCTTGCATTCAATCAAGATTGTGTTGTCGTCTCCGATGGATGCCCAATCGCCGATCTTCATCGACTGCGGTTTACATCGCCCTTGAGATTGCTCCCACTCCGCAGCCGACCAAAGACGATCCAGCGGGCAAACGCTGCTCAGCAATTGCCCAACGAACTGGTCAAAGGCGTAGCCGAACTGATTGCTGAACTGCGTGCCGCTTCGCTCGAACAGATCGTAGAACAGACCGGATGAAACACGTTCAACGATCAACTCCGGGTCTACGGCTAAATAGTGGTCATGTCCCAATCTCGTGATTGGAAACCTGCGCAGCGGGTTAAGCCCGAACTGCTGGAACAGTTCGTCCTCGACAAAGTAGAAGTCCTTGTTGGCAAGTTGTCTGAATCGATCCCTGTCGCATGACACTCGTTCGAGGAACGGAGTCCACAGTTCTGGCACGCAGCATCTAATTCCCTGCCGGAAAGCCTCGGCAAGCGTCATCGGCGTGAATGTCCCGATGCAACTATTACCGTTCAACCTAGCAGTTCGCAGAGCTAACGCCACCTGTCCCAGTTGGATGAACGACTCAACCGTCATTCCGAGTTCATTCTCAATCTCCGAGCACAGGTCATATGGCTTGGGCCACTCGACGACCCCAACATCTCGGAAGAGCCCCAGAGCCAGCCCATACTTCTGAAGAGTATTTCGGTTCTGGGAACGAATCTGCTGAGCCAGTAGTCGCTCGAAGAAGCCACTTGGATCGGCGTGCTTCCAGGCGATATCGTGTTGGATTGGGTCTTCAAGCCCGATGCATAGTCCAGTTAGATGTTGAAACTGGGCCCATCCCAAGGTCGTTGTGCCAAGATCGGATGCGTTTAGGAGCAATTGCTTTGCCAGGAAGTGAACGATATGCGGCAGGACGGGCGGGTGAGCATCTCTTATCAAGGGTTCCAGCTTCGGGTCAGACGTCAAGTCTCTCGATACGCCGAGAATGTGGTTCAGGAACAAGAGCGAGTCGTCAAGTTTTAGGCGGCTTGCCGCCGCCTTGATCTGTTTAAGTTGGTCCATCGCCGCGCACTCCCTTTTCTTGCATCCCCCAATACTTCTTAGGATAGCGAACCGTTCGATTTGGTTCACGAGACATTTTGCCGCTTTTTGCACGATTGCATATGCTCCCCCGACCGGAGTTCCTATGGAGAGCTTTCCTGAGCCACGTCTGAGTGATCAGTCGTTGGTCGAAGCAAGCAGGCGTTCGAAAGTCTGAGTAAGCGTCGAAAGTCTGGCAAAGACAATCAGTATCGCCTCGCTGTCTACCTTTACCAACGTTTATCTTGTCCGCGGCTTTGTGCTGCCGCTTCCCTGATACTTTCAGACAGTCGAAATGCCTCCGATCCTGCGAAACGGACAAAGCCGACCACAATGTAGAAGCCACAAGGTCGAACCGATAGTTGCGATCCAGAAACCGGTACTCAGGATAGGGATTATGTCGGGCAGTTTACCACCTCCAGTGAGCTGCCACTTCCCATCGATCCATTGGACCGGAATCCTGACCGTTTGTTCTGCGGGATCTGGAACCATTGCAACTCTTCCTGGTCAGTTGGAGGACTACGCACAGTTACAATTGTGCGACCATTGGCTACACTGCTTTGGCACAACACACGCACGGCTGCCGGCATTTAGACAACGGAACACTCACTACCTACTCTCCCCAGACTTCGGCGGCGAGGGGCAGTTCGTTGAGTTCGGCGCGGGCGTCTCGCCAAGTCGGGTAGTGTTTTTCAAGGATCGCGATGAAACGGTCGTTGTGAGTCGGCTCAAGTAGGTGGGCCATTTCATGGACGATGACGTATTCGAGCAAGTCCTTGGGCTTCTTCACAAGCTCCGTGTTCAGCCGGATATTGCCGGCGCGGTGACTGCAGCTACCCCACTTGGTCTTCATCCGCTGTAGGAAATAGCCGTTCACCTTAACACCCAGCCGGGGCTCCCATTTCTGGATCAGCGGCGGGACTGCCTCGTGGAGCAGAGCCTTGTGCCACCCGTGGAGCACCCCTGCACGCTTTGCGTGGTCGCTTCCGGCGCGGACGCTGAGGGTAATGCGTTTGTGGTCAAGCTTTACCTGCGGCTTCACAGGCCGCTCAACTACGGTCAGGAGATAGCGGCGTCCCCACAAGTAATGGCTCTCACGCTCGATGAACTGCCGGGGCGTTTCGCGTGCCTGCTGCTCCAGCTTGCGCTGCTGTGTGCGAATCCAACCAAGTTTGCTGATCGCGTAGGCGCGGGCGACGTCGGGACGAGTTGCCTTTGGTACGACCAACGTGATGCGTCCATCGGGCGGATGCACGGAGAGATGGACGTTTTGAACCTCTTTCTGAGTGAGCTGGATGGACAAGTCGCCAACGCGGATCGTCTTGGCCATCAGTAGCCACCCTGATGCTTGATGATCTCAAATATCGCCTGCGTGGCCGTGCGGTCTCTAGCCATGATCGGGAACAGTGCGTTAAGTACCTGCTTCTCTCGGGTCTCGTCCCCTTTCCAGCCCGCAGGGGCGTGTTCCCTCATGGCCTGGTCAATCTTTAATGCCAATTCCGCCAGCTTCTGCTCTTCCAGGGGGCTTGTCTCGCGCACCACCGCGTCCGCTCCGCTGGCAAGAATGGCTGGGAGGTTGTTGTAAATCACGACAGCCTCGGGCTTGCCATGCAGAATCGCAGGTACACCGGCGACATTACCCTTGTTCCCCAATCGCATCACCAGCGCTTCGGCATTCTTCAGGAACTGCTCGTAGGCCGCAGTGTCGCTACGGCTTTGCTTGATCAAGTCATCGAGCAGCTTTGACATCTCAGCGTAGAACCTGGGGTCCGTGAGTTGATCGCGGATGATAGTCTTGCGGACGTTATTGATAATCCCCTCGGCAACGGCGTTGCGGGATAGCTTGCCCTTGGCGTTCAGCTTGCGAGCAATGGCGTCGTGGATTCCGGTCTCGACAATCAACTCTGTCAGCGACAGCGTACTGAGGTTGCCGATATCTTCAGCTCGATCGGCCTGGACGTAGGTGTTCAGCAGGTGCCGCATGTCAGCCTCGAAAGGCTTAATGTCCAGCTCCTCCCCCGAGTGCTTTTTGACGGCGGCGCGGGTGTCGCTGTGAAACTTGACTTCCCCCTGCAGGGCGACGCCCTCCGCCCCTGAGTAGCCCGCTGCGACGAGATGCTGGGCGATATCGGCATAGGCACGCACGAACGTAGCTACGGACTTGTAGTACGTAATTCGCAATTGCTCGGTTTTGATGAGTGCTTGAGGGTCGGTCGCGTCACCGCAAAAGTAGCGTAGGTACTGTTCCAGCTCGCGGGGAGATGACACCGGTTCGCACAGATACCGCAGAGCCTCGCGGGCTTGGTCGAGCTTCTCCTTCCCCTCCATCAGCCAGTCCTTGACGATCACGTTGCCATCGCTGCCGTCGGCGTCGATATCCAACTCGTCCGAGGTGTAAACTGCGATGGCGTTCTGTAGGTTTTGAAATAACTCTTTAAAATCTACGATGTGACCATAGTGTTTATCGTCACCGTCCAGCCGGTTGGTGCGGCAGATGGCCTGGAACAGGTTGTGGTCGTGCAGTTCGTTATCCAGATAGATGTAGGTGCAGCTCGGCGCGTCGAAGCCCGTCAGGAGCTTGCTCACTACGATCAGCAGCTTGCAGTTTGCCGGCTCCTCGATGAACCGCTTCTTGATGGCGTCTTCATACTGTTTGGTGGGCTGGTCTTTGGCCAGGACGTGCTTGGTGTAGGTGTCGAATTTGTATCGCTCGTCACTATTTGCCGATTCCTTGGAAATAGCCGTCGCATTTGGCTCATAGGACGTGATGATGCCGCAGAACTGACCGAAGGGCTTGCCGTGGAAGATACGGTAGTAGTGGCAGGCATCGTAAATGCTCGCCGCCACCAGGATTGCTGTACCCCGATTGTTATTGATTCGCGGTTTTGTGTCGAAGTCATGAATAATGCTGTGGACAATCTTCTCCTTGCGCCCCTCCGCGCTCATCAACTCCTCCATCGTGGCCCAGCGCTTGCGAATTACCGCCTTTTGATAATTGTTCAGGCCCTGCGTCTTAATGGTGAAGTAAACCTCAATGTCCTTGGGGGACGTGAGCCGCTGCGGCACGTCGCGGGCCTCGTATTTCAGGTCGAGCACCACCTTGTCCGCCACAGCCTCGTGGAACTTGTACGTGTGGATATAGGTGCCAAACACATCGCGGGTCGTCTGTTTGTCCTTGCGCAGTAGCGGCGTGCCGGTAAAGCCAATGAAGATAGCGTTCTCCAGCCAGCGCTTCATCTGCCGGTTCATGCCGCCCCCCTGCGTGCGATGGCACTCATCGACGAAGACGTAGAACTGCCCGTGGGTCGGCGGGGGCGGGCCTTTGAGGTCGGAAACATCGAACTTGTGGATCAGGGCGCAGAGCAGCCGAGGTGTGGTAGCAGCCAGCTTTTGGACAAACTCTGCCCGCGAGGTGATGCGCGGGGACGGGGATTCCTCTCCGACGACACCGGCATTTCGCATCACGCCTTCAATCTGCTTGTCGAGCTCGTCGCGGTCAGTGATTACCAGGATGCGGGCGTCGGGATCATGCTCCATCAGCCACTTGGCGATGAGCACCATCAGGATGCTCTTACCGCTCCCCTGCGTGTGCCAGATGACCCCTCCCTCGCGAAGGGCGATGCGTTCCTGAGCCGCTTTCACACCGGCGTATTGGTGCGGACGCGGCACCTTCTTTTGGCCACCGTCGAAGATGATGAAGTTGCGGATCAGGTCCAGCAGGCGAGCCTTGTCGCACATCTCGGCCAAGGGTCGGTCCAGCAGCGAACCGGCTTCGGACAGTTCCTGGTTCGGAACCTTCCATTCCACGAAGAATTTCTCAGGCGTGCCGGTAGTGCCGTATCGCAGTCCCTGGGAATCGCTGCCGGCGAAGACTAGCTGTACTGTGCTGAAGAAGCCCTTGTTAAAAATTTCTTCCTGGTTCGTGATGAGCTGACGCACTCCGTCGGCCACTTCCACTGAGCTGCGTTTCAGCTCGATGACAGCGATCGCCAAGCCATTGAGGTAGAGGACAATGTCCGGCCGGCGCTCGTAGCCACCTTTGAGGGTGACTTCCTCAGCGAGGGCAAAGTCGTTGTTCTCCGGGTGCTCCCAGTCGATCAGATGTACCGTCTGGTTGGGCTGGCCGGCGGCGGTCTGCACGGGAACGCCGTAGCGGAGCAACTGGTAGGTGCGCAGGTTGGCGTGGTAGAGGGGGACGCCTGTGCTGTCGGCGGCGGTTTCCAGTTTTTGCAGGGCGGCGGAGATTTGAGCATCGGAATATCCCCGCGACTTGAGGTTATCGCGTAGCAGCACCGTCTCGATGGGGCGATTATTGGGCCGGTCGTGCCAGTCGTCGAGGTAGCGGTAGCCGAGGCAGTCGGGGCGGGACGTATCCGTAAACAAAGCGATGACGCGGTTCTGCGTGCGGCGTTCCGAGCGAGACTGTTCACTCATGGCGTTCCACTTGCTCCTGCAATGCGCTGAGATATTGCTCCGTGATTGCCAGCAGTTCTTTCAACGAATCATGCACTTTTTCAAACTCCCTCAACACGCCTTTGCCTCGGTGGCTGAGATTGCTGCGGACTTGGTAGTAGTATTCAAAACACTTTTTCGCGTTGCTGCCGTCGAGTTTGTATGCGGTATCAGGTTTCCGAGAATCGGATACCTTGTCAGTTCGCAGGACATTCTGGCGC
>CAKQNH010000277.1 GCA_934255105.1 uncultured Pirellulaceae bacterium | reverse complement strand
CGCGCAGTAGCAAAGCTAGCCCTTGGCCGCTTTCGGCCGCCAATTGCAGTCGCCGGGCGGAGCGGTCGTCGATCCGTTCCAGTTCGGCGCTCCCCGCCGCTACCGTCTTAGTGCGCAGAGCTTGATCGACGGCCCACATCGCATCGGCTTGCGACTGAGGTCGCACAAAGATGACTTTGGCCAAGTCGATACCGTGGCTGACCAACGACGGTGGGTAGATATGGTGGTGTGTATCGACCACAACTAAAAAACCGTCGGTGGCCTCGAGAGCAGCCGCAGCCGCAACCCACACCAATGTGCTCGCGCCGCACGCAGGGGTGCTCCGCAAATATTCGACGACACTTCCCGCCGCGTAGCCCCCACGTGGCAGCAGATCGTCCAGAGCCGCACAGCCGGTGCTGCTGCGTAGAGTCTGCTCTCCCGAGCGCCCGACCGACGTCTCCAGTTGAGCGATCTCCTGAGACAATCGCTGCAGCACGGCCAATTGCTCGGCCCCAAGCTCTGTCCCCCTGGAGTTCGCTCCCTTGGGATGTGCGGCTGTTTTGAGAGGCCCCGCAGACGACCCCGCAGACGACCGAGCGTCCAGCGGACTAGTCCGAGAGCTAGCCTGCAGGCTAGCTGGCCGGACAGGATGTTCGAGAGCATTGCGATGCGACATAGGAAATACTTTCCAAGGCTGTTGAGGAAACTCCATTTTACCAATTGCTAGCATTAGCTGCTGACTTTTTCGGTTCAGCCACGCTTGCTTGCCCGCTTGCCTGCCCATCGTCGGTGGGCATTGCCCGCCTGCGACGCCCTTCCGTTGTGACAGCTTCCTAGGACACCTTCGGTCACGAGTAGCGGAAAAATGTGGAAATCTTGTCAAACAGGCTATATGGGGGGATCGCGATGAAGCCGCCGCCGGTGACGTAGCCCTGGAGCGGCGGATAGCAAACCTTAGAATGCTGCGACTTGTCGTAGCTTTTGGACGGTAGCTGAGAGCCAGCAACCGTTCCACGGGTGGCGACATATTGGGTGGCGGACCAGCCTTTCTGAGCTAGACGTCCGACTTCGCACCGAATTATTTCGCACCGTCAAACATGCTCAGAATAAAGCTACAATCGAGCATCTATTTTGTTTCACTTGAAATACCGAGGAGCAATGCGATGCGGGGCTGGTTGAGTTTGTTGACTGTGTTGGGAGGCCTGCTACTGGCCAATCCGTGCCAAGCCGAACGGCTGACTCCTGAGCGGTTATGGGATCTGCAGCGCATCGGTGATGTGGCCGTCTCGCCCGATGGCCAGCACTTGGCCTACTTGGTTACCAAGTACTCCGTAGAGGAGAACCAGGGGACGACCAGTCTCTATGTCCAGCGGCTGCCTACCGATTTGGCCACCGCCCGAGCAGCGACGAAGACGCCGCTGGCCACCGCCTTCGATACTCCATTGCTGACTGCTCCGGCCAAAGCCCTATTGAAGGATGTCCGCGGTCTGCAGTCGTTGAGTTGGATCCAGCGACCTGATGGCCCTCGCCTGCTATATATCGCTCCAGCACCGGCTGCAGCAGATAAGTCGGGCCATGCGGATAAGGCGGACAAGAGCCAGGACAAGGCGGATGACGCCGCGGCCAACACCGCCGGAGCGGGCCAGCCACAAGCCTGGATGCTGCCTGCCGAAGGGGGCCAAGCGCAGCAGTTGACGCATGTGGACGGTGGCATTTCCAATCTCAAAGCAGCGCCCACCGGTCAGACGATCGCCTTTGCCGTCGATGTGAAAATGGATCGCACGGTCAGCGAGCTCTACCAAGACCTTCCCAAAGCCGACGCGCGGATCATCGACTCTCTGCTCTACCGACACTGGAATGCTTGGCACGATTACTCCTACAGCCACATCCATGTAGCCAAGCTGGATGCAGATGGAACAGCCAGCCAGCCGCTAGATCTAATGAGTTCGCTCAAAGCCGACTGCCCTGTGCCACCCTTCGGCGGCGCCGAGCAATTCGACTTCGCACCGGACGGTCAACAGCTCGCGCTGACGCTCAAGCTGGTGAACAATCCGGCTGAGAGCACCGACACCAGCATTTATTTAGTAAGCGTCGATGGTGGCCCGCTGAAGAATATTACACCGGGCATGCCGGGTTACGACGTGGATCCACGCTATTCGCCCGATGGCCAGAGCATCGCCTTTCAATCGATGCAGCGCGCAGGCTTTGAAGCCGATCGCAATCGCATCATGCTCTACGATCGGGCCAATGGCACGCTGCGTGAGCTGACTGCCGGCCTGGACATGACCGCGCATCACGCTACCTGGAGTGGCGATAGCCGCAAGCTGTACTTTCATAGCGAAACGCGTGGAACGGTGCAGGTATATGAAATCGATGTAGCATCTGCGGCGGTAAAACCGCTGACTGCGGGGCGGTTCGATTTTGCCATGTTGGCCGCCGTGCCCGGAACGTCGCTGGTAGTCATCGCACAGCAAAATATGCTGCGGCCCACGGAGTTGGCAGTCATCGATGCCAGCGCGGGCCAACAGGTGTTTACTGTGACCGATGTCAACGGTTCGCTCTACGCCGATTTGGAGTTGCCGCAGATCGAAGAACGCTTCTTTACAGCCACCGATGGAGCGCAAATTCAAAACTGGGTCATCTTGCCACCAGATTACGATCAAGATTCAGACAAGCAATGGCCCATGCTGACCTATTGCCAGGGTGGTCCTCAAGGTCAGATTGGCCAATGGTTTTCTTATCGTTGGAATTTCCACATGATGGCCTCCAAAGGCTACGTGGTGCTGGCTGTCAATCGCCGCGGCTTGCCTGGGTTTGGACAGGAGTGGAACGACCAGATCAGCCGCGATTGGGGTGGCCAAGCCATGCAAGATATTCTGGCGGCTACCGACGGCATGATGGCTGATCCTAAGATCGATCGCCAGCGCGTGGCCGCAGTCGGTGCCAGCTTTGGTGGCTACACCGTTTATTGGTTGATGGGAAATGCCGGAGATCGCTTCTGTAGCATGGTTGCTCATTGTGGTGTGTACAATTTGGAATCGATGTATGGCTCCACTGAAGAATTGTTCTTTGTCAATTGGGACTTGGGTGGCCCGTATTGGAAGAGCGCTGAAATCGCGGCTGACTACGCCAAATTTTCGCCGCATCGTTTTGCTGGTAATTGGAAAACGCCATTGTTGGTCATACACGGCGAGCAAGACTTTCGGGTACCAGTCACGCAGGGGATGGAAGCCTTTACCGCCGCGCAGGTTCAAGGGGTACCTAGTCGATTTTTATATTTCCCAAATGAGGGGCACTGGGTGCAGTCGCCACAAAACAGTGTGCTTTGGGGACGCGTGTTCTTCGATTGGCTCGACCGCTACTGCCAGCCCTAAATGCAATACTTTATGTCGCTGCGACTTACGCATTGGTAAACATTGGCACATAAAGGGCTCGCTTAAATCAATGCGTTCCTCCTACTGTAAAAAAGCCATGTCGTAACAGCGCTTCGCTCGTTACAAGCCCACAGGTTATCCATGCCGTAACTTAAACTTATGCATTTGCGCCTTTAAGGAAATTACCAGTAACCAAAGCGCCCAGACTAAATATTCAGATTATTTTACGCCAAAGCTGCCTAAACTCGCGCGCAAGTGCAATGGTCAGGTAGAATTATCTATTAAGTGTCTAATTTAGACGGGTGTACCTGTAGAACAACTTTGAGATTTAAGAAGAGACGATGGCTCGTAAAAAAATCAGCAAGACCAAACGCATTCAAGACTATCTTGGATCCAATCCTGAAGCTCGCAATCGAGAAATCGCAGAAGCATTGTCTGCACATGGTGTGACCGCAGCGGACGTCTCCAATGCCAAGAGCCAACTGAAGAAGAAGCAGCAGCTCACTGAGTCTTCAGAGGTGCCAGCGGCGAGCAGCAAACGAACTCCGCGCACCAGAGTGTCGAGTGCTGGCAAGAAGACCGCCAAGAATGCCTCCGAGAATACAGTTTCGGTTGAGGAATTGGAACTCACCGCAGGCTACATCCAAGCGGTCGGCGGCTTGGAGCGTGTGCAACAATTGCTGCAGATGGTCCAACAGATCCAAGCGCTGTAGTCTGCTTCGGCTACGACTGTGATTTTTGCTCGTGATGCTAAGGCGAAATTCCTTAACGGACTGCCCGTCACCTTCCGCCCGCCTCTCCGCGAGTGCAGGGCGTGAAGGAGCAGCGCGCTACGAGGAAGGGTAAGCGGCAAATTTCTGCTGCGGATCCATGGCTGATTGAATGCGCCGCGCGATTGTGAGCCAAGTGCGATCACCTAGCGGGCGCAAGCCACCGTCGGACTCGCCCGAAGAACTGTCAGCGCTTAATGCTACTGCGTTAGGAGCGGAAATAACGATGGCGGGGATTTTATGATCGAGCAGCAGCTTGTCGACCCCCTGGAGCTGGCCGGCATCGGCTAGGGACAGCCAAGCCACCGTGCCCCCCCCTGTGCAATGCAATTCTGCGTCGCCACCCACCAGTGCCAATAGTGCAGGAGCCAATTCGGCAAGAGCTGGCAAGTTGGTCGCCATGCGCACCAGCGTCCTCGAGCTATTATCAGTGCGCTGCTCGACAGCAGCCGCGCGGTCGCGCCAAAGCTGTTGCTCCTGAGCAGACTCGCCGATCGTCTGGCTTGGCAGACCACCGGCCACTGCGGCTCGCCGCAGCACTTCCGCTAAAGAATCGCCATGAGCCGAAAAGCGTGCCAGCAATTCCACTGAGCCCACGTGATCGAAGTGCAGGTCCACGGCGGAGATGGGTAAGGGTTGCGCCAGCAAAGCCTGCACCACCGGGATGGCCTTAGTCACGTTGGCAGCCGCTATCTGTAGTGTTGCATTGGCCGGTGGGCGCGGGAATACTTTCAATGTTATTTCAGTCAATACCCCCATGCGTCCATAGCTGCCGACAACCAGCTTGGGCAAGTCAAAGCCGGCCGCATTCTTTACGACCTTGCCGCCACCGTGGACGATCTTGCCTAAGCCGTCGATCAACTGCACTTCCATCACGAAGTCTCGCAGACTGCCATACAACAGTCGGCCTGCACCGCTGAGCCCGCTCGCGACCGTACCACCTAGCGTAGCGCGCTGCGAGACAAAAAGTGGATCGAACGGAAGATACTGTCGCTGCTCGTCCAGCACGGTTTGTATTTCCGCCAGCGGCGTGCCTGCGCGGGCGCTAATTAAAAATTCGGACGGATCGTAGCTGACAATGCCGCGATGGGCGCGCATGTCCAGCAGTGTAACGCGTGCGGAGCCGGCAGATAAGGCAGATTTCGTGCGTGCGCCAACGGGCAGAATCGGCCCCGCTTGGCCCGCGATAGTAGCCGCAATATTCTCTGCGGAATTGTTTACGCCATCGCTCTCGTCGCTTGCCGCAAGCCATATGGTCTCTGATGAATTCATATCTGGCTGATGTATTCTAATAAAGCTAAATTTCGCGAAAAGTTTAAATGTCGTAGCCGAAGTCGCCAGACTTTAGGATGTCAGTGTACACGCAAACGGCCCAAATGAGAAAAGGCTGGGCTCGACATTCTCGTCAGTTGGCGTAAAACGGTGCCCCGTGTCGAACGGTTTGCAAAATTGCAGTATTGGATTGTCGGTTTTACTTAGGATGTGTGGACGATGAAGGTTTTAGCGGGAAGTGGATCGATCGCATCGCAGGACGTTTCAGCCGTGGTGGTTAGCCTCTTTGACGGCGATGAACTCAGCGGCTCAATAAGCCAATTGGGCACCGCAGCCGTGGACTTCTTCCGCACGCTGCAGCAGCGCAAAGACGTTTCGGCCGATGTGGGCAAAACTCAGATATTTCATAATGTGCCAGGTGTTGCCGCTGATTGCGTACTGGTCGCCGGTTGCGGCAAAGAGAAGGACTTCAGTGTCGCCAACGCGTTTCGCTGTGGCGGAGCCGCTACCAAGCGATTGGCTGATCGCTCGCGTGAAGCAGTGGCTATTGATCTGGGGGCCATGGATGACGCGCATGGCGCTGCAGCCCTCGCTGGCGCAATGAATGGAGGGGTGGGGCAAGATCTGTTTCGCGCCGAGAAGAAGCTCCATGACATCCAACAACTCACCTGTTGGTCGCTCAGCCCGGCCAGCGTGCAGCGCGGCATCTGCCTTGGCGAGGCAATGTTATTGACCCGTGAGCTGGTGAATCTGCCCGCCAACTACATGTATCCGGAAGCATTTACTCAACGCGCTGCCGAAGTGGCCGTGGCCGGTGGCATCGAGCTGGAGGTATGGGACGAGATGCGTCTGCGCCGCGAGCGCTGCAATGCGTTGTTAGCCGTATCGGCCGGGTCGAGTCGTCCGCCGCGACTGTTGGTGATGCGTTATCCAGGCAAGAGTCGGCGAGCGCCCATTGCTTTGGTGGGCAAAGGGGTAACTTTCGACAGCGGTGGACTTTCGATCAAGCCCAGCGAAGGGATGCTGACGATGAAATGCGATATGGCTGGAGCTGCCACCGTGCTAGGCGCTATGCAGGCGTTGG
>CAKQNH010000276.1 GCA_934255105.1 uncultured Pirellulaceae bacterium | reverse complement strand
TTCACACCATCTCAACCTTACAACTGATCTACCGAGTATGAGCGGTCGCTTAATTGCCATTGGCGATATTCACGGATGCGCCGAGGCGCTGGATGCAATTCTGGCAGCCGTGGGCATTCAGGCCGAAGACACGCTGGTAACGCTGGGAGATTACGTCGACCGCGGGCCAGACAGCAAGGGGGTCGTCGACCGGCTCATCGCCCTGAGGTCCCAGTGCAATCTGGTACCACTGTTTGGCAATCACGAAGAGATGATGTTGGATGTGGTACGCGACGGACAGCCCCCCCATCGGTGGCTGCAATACGGCGGCGTGGAGACGCTCGACTCCTATCGCTTTGCCGGGGACATGAGTGTCATATCGCCCGAGCACCGCGATTTTTTTGCATCGCTGGTGGATTACTACGAGACCGACGAGCACTTCTTTGTACACGCTAACTACGACCCAGATTTACTGTTGGCCGAGCAGCCACAGCAGTTGCTGCGCTGGCTCAAGCTGACCGATTACACCCCGCCGCCGCACCGCAGTGGCAAACGCGCCGTCCTGGGGCATACCCATGATCGTGCAGGCGAGATTTTTGACATCGGACACCTGGTCTGCCTAGACACCTATTGCTACGGCGGCGGTTGGTTGACCGCCCTAGATCTGAATTCGGGAAAGCTGTGGCAAGCCAATATGGCTGGTGAATTGCGCTAGTATCGCTGCGTCAGTGGCGTAAGCTCTAGCTTGCGGTCCCAGAATCGCACGCATAGCTCACAATCCAGAGTTACAATTCATTGGTAACTAACGCGATTGAGGAGACCGTCAGTGCCACTTGGAATCAAACTCACTGTTGACTTCGCGTTTAAGAAGGTTTTCGGTAGTCCGGAATACTCAGCGGCATTGATTGGATTGCTCAATGCCATCCTTGGATCGGTTAGCCCGATTGTGGCTGTAGAAATTCTCAATCCATTCAGCTATCAGGAATTCAAGAATGACCACTTCGTGCTGATTGACGAACTAAGCGGGCGTCGAATCGCGAAGAGCATCGAAGTGTACACGATCGAGCTACCAAAGTATAACTTAAGTGAGGACACACTTTCGACTGCTGAAAAGCTCGAGCAGTGGGTTTTTCTGCTTCTACGTGCGCAAGAAGCTTCTACGTGCGCAAGAATACGAAGCCCAGCGAACGAGCTTACGGATTTGCTAATCACGCTTCAGCACAGACTTCGTGCGCGTGATGCCTAGCTCAAGCTTTACTTGATGGGGCAAGACGAGAAATGGAAAGTGCTTGATTTTCTCCATTTACTACGATAGCGGGCAAGGCGATGGTTTTCCCCGGCCTGGACTCTAATTTAGAAAACTCTGCGATCTTTCCAGGCGTGCACAGCCGGGTGATCGTCTACCTGGCCGAACAACAAAATTGGGCCAATAGTTTGGGCTAGGCTAGCTACCTGATCCCCACCGCCGCCCATCATTCGGGCCAGCAGGCTAGGAATTCGCGAACCCTACACAGCCCGCAAACCCTAGCCAACCGGCAAATCTTACCAGCTTTGCTCAACAACCCTGACCGCTACAGCCGAAGTTAGTGTTGAGCAGGTTGCGTCTTCGGTAGCCTCGCTCAGTAATTGCTTTCAAAAGCCTTGCTCAGGGGGCGAGTCATGATGTTGAGCTATCACAGCTTAAAACGGTCGCTAGTGCGCGTTGCTAGCGGAGTAAATGCAGTAGGCCTGGCGCGATCCGCCAACGCGCAGGGAGCAAGACAACTGCCTGTGCTACTAGCCGCACTCTGTCTGTGCTGCTGGTTGAGCCCTAGCGCCACAGCACAATTGCGCAGCGGCCGGACTACTCGTAATCTCTATGCAGACGGCGCACCTGTCCGTCCTGCGGCTGGTCGCCCAGGTGCCGTACGAAATTCTGCGCGTGACTCTGGGCAAAGCAGCGCTCGGCATTCTGGAATGGCCACACCTGGACAGCGGCGAACCGCGCCTGTGGTGTCCGCCTCCCATACTGAGCCGCCTATCATGTCCGGGGACTTGTCCTATGAAGACTATGGCGATGGCCAGTTCGCACCCGCGGACGAGGGCATGACCTACTTCGATTCGGGCGAGTACTCGAACTATGGGGTCGGAAGCTTTGGAGCTGAGGGCTGCGATGAACTGGGCTGCGACTCGTGTGGCAGCTATTCGGCGGTGGCACCTACCTGTACCTCGATGGCCTGTTCGCCGGGGACCGGTCCGTTGAGGGCACTATGGTGCCGAACGAGTGTCCGCGCGGAGGTTCCACTGTACTGGCGTCGCGCTATGGGGCCGCCGCCCCTAGTCACATCTTCGGCGGTGGGCACACCTCCAGGGACGGCTGGTCAGCTTGGACAGAGCGCTACGCAGATCCTGTTGGGCGGCAACGGCGACAAGCTGGATGAGCGACTCAATGCCGGTGTGCGGCTCACATTTTCGACTTGGCTTGGTGCCGAAAAACAATATGCATTGATGTTCCGCTACTGGAATGCGGGCAACCAAGACAACACGTTCAACTTCAACTCAAACCAGATTCCTATTCTGGCTCGGCCGTTTCTCGATACGTCGGCTACCACGGCAGCCCAGAACACGCAGTTGGTTGCGTTTCCAGGCGACACCGTTGGCAACATCGCCGTATCCACAGAATCAAAAGTAGATGGGCTGGAGCTGACCCTCAAACGCCTGCTCTATCAAGATCGCTTTACACGGTTGCATTGGCTGTATGGCTATCAACACGTTTCGATCGACGAAGGCTTGAGCGTTTTCAGCAACACGACGGTAACAGGGGGCGTGCCTGGATTGCAAGGGAACACGATCGCTGTCCGCGACAGCTTCCGCTCGGAGAACGACTTCAATGGCGTGGCCTACGGTCTAATGGGCTCACGTCAGATCGCCTGTTGGAAAATGGAGACGCTGTTCCGATTAGGGCTCGGCAATTTGCGACGCAAGGTCAACATCGATGGCTCTACGACCACCACCGCCAATGGCACGGTGATGACCAGTTCCCAAGGTCTGCTGGCGCGACATACCAACGACCGGCCCTTTGTAGATGACACATTTGTGGTGGTGCCCGAAGTGGGCGTCAACTTTGCAACTCAAATCCGCCCTGGCCTGGATTTCAACGTCGGCTACAACTACTTGATGGTCCCCAAGGTGGCTCAGGCTAGCCAGCAGATCAACGACAATCTCGCGGTCAATCTGTCCGACCCGCTAGTCGGAGCCCTGGATCCATCGCTCAAGCTCAATGAAGGAAAATACTGGCTCCATTCGCTGGGGTTGGGTCTGCAGTTGCGATACTAAACATGCCACGGGTGCTTCCATGAATAATGATCCATTAGCTTGGGCACCTATCAGTCGCCTGATTGGACTAGAGATTGAGCCGGCCAGCGGCGACCAAGCCGAAGTGTTTTTGGAGGTCGATGAGCGGATGCATAACCCGATGGGTTTTGTCCACGGCGGCATCATCGCTCTGCTAGCCGATGCCACGATGGGCATCGCCTTCGGACGCACGCTGGATGATCAGCACGGCTTCGCAACGATCGAGATGAAAACCAACTTTCTGCGGCCGGTCAAGAAATCGCGTCTACGGGCTACCGCGCGCATCGTCGGACGCGGTCTGCGAATAGGCTTCGTCGAGGCCACCATCGTTGATCGTCATCACAAGCTGGTCGCTACAGCTAGTTGCACGTGTACGATCAATTCACTGAAGTAGAGGCAAAACACGTAGAGCGGTCGTCTCAACCGCTTCGACAAGCACGTAGAGCGGTTGTCTCAACCGCTTCGACAAACACGTAGAGCGGTTGTCTCAACCGCTTCGACAAACACGTAGAGCGGTTGTCTCAACCGCTTCAACAAGCACGTAGAGCGGTTGTCTCAACCGCTTCGACAAATACGTAGAGCGGTTGTCTAAATTGTTTGAAGAAACGATTGAGACAATCGTTCTACATTCGAGAAACGATTGAGACAATCGTTCTACATTCGAGAAACGATTGAGACAATCGTTCTACAATCTAATCCGGGCGAAGCACTAGGCATTTGGGGAGTTACACCGCGTGGCAATCAAACCAGCCACGTAGCCCCCTTTGAAACCGGCGTCGATGTTGACGACGGTGACCCCTGCCGCACAACTGCTGATCATACTCAGCAGCGTGGTAATGCCTTGAAGGTTGGCTCCGTATCCAACACTGGTAGGCACGGCGATCACGGGAGCGGCCACCAGTCCACCCACCACGCTGGCCAGGGCACCCTCCATGCCGGCCACCACGACCACACACGCGCAATTACGCATGCGCTGCAAATGGGGGAGCAAGCGATAAGGACCAGCCACACCGACATCGCAAATTAGCTCAACCGCCACGCCCATCCAGCGCAGCGTCTGCAATGCTTCCTGGGCCACGGGTAAATCGGTACTGCCCGCGGTCAAGATAACCACGCTGGCCGACGACTGGGCCAACGCCGGCGGCGATGACAGCGGCGGGGCAGGGCAGGGGAGTGGCCCGCCGTCGCTATCAGTGGCTACTTTACCGCCTACTGCAATATCCGATTTAGATTTGGTAGCCTCAAGTCCATCCGCGTCAGCATTGACGAGCGGGCGTCTAGACAGCCGCAGTGTTCTTGCGATTGCGTCATAGTCGCTGGCGGGAAATTTGGGGGCGACCTGTTGAGCGACCTGTGGTTCGACTCGCGTGGCAAGCACTTCAGCCTGGCCGCTTTCGAGCAGTTGCTCGGCAATGCTGCAAATATCCTCAACCGACTTGCCGCTGCCAAAGATGACTTCGCCAAAGCCACAACGTCGACGGCGATCAACGTCTGGACGATGGGCCGCGCCGGGGGCGTACTCCAAACTCAACAATCGCTCGGCCAACTCGCTCCACGACATCTCTCCCGCTTGAGCCATGGCCAGCCATTGTTCAGGTTCTTTTGCGGCCGGGCCTGTGGGCCTGGGCGGATTGTTGCTGGACTCTGCTGTCGACATGCTGAGAACTTTCATTGGGTAAGCCCCGCCATGGTTATTCCATGGCTGCAAGCGGTACAGCCCGTTGTCAATTTGGGCCAAGCCGGGGACAATTCGGGAGCTGTTTAACAAATTTAGCCACTATTTTGACTGCAAAAAGGTTTTTGAGCTATGACTGTTTGCGTGTTGGCTTATTCCGGCGGACTCGATACATCGTGCATGTTAGGTTGGCTGATCGACCGTGGCTATGAGGTGCATGCGGTCTATGTTGACTTAGGGCAACCCGGCGAGGATCGACAGCAGGTCAAAGATAAGGCTCTGAAGGTCGGGGCTAAAAGCGTGCGGATGATCGACGCGCGCGAAGAGCTGTGCCGAGATTTTGCCTTTCCCGTGCTGATGTGGCAAGCCAAATACGAAGGCCCGTACTTGCTGGGGACCAGTATCGCTAGGCCGTTGATCTCCAAAGCGATCCTGGAAGTGGCCGCCGAGGTTGGCGCCGAAGTCTACGTTCACGGGGCGACGGGTAAAGGCAACGATCAATGCCGCTTCCAATTGGCCGCCGAGGCGCTGCGCCCGGACATACGCGTCTACGCACCATGGCGAACGCCCGAATGGCGCGAGTCATTCCCCGGACGCAAGGAGATGCTCGCCTACTGTGAAGCCAAGGGGATTCCCGTCAAAGCCACAACCCGCAAGCCCTACAGCTCTGACGAGAACGTGCTGCACATCAGCTACGAAGCGGGCGATCTGGAACAGCTCGATGTGTGTGGCGTTGACTTGGTCGAATTCACCATGACCTGCAGCCCCGCCGAAGCACCTGAAAAGCCTGAGGAGGTGAGAATAGGCTTTGAAGCCGGACATCCCGTGAGCGTCAATGGCAAGAAGTGTTCCGCGCTGGAAGTCGTTACTCAGTTGAACGATATCGGTGGCCGCAATGGCATTGGCAGGATCGATGTGATCGAGAATCGGTTTGTCGGCATGAAGAGCCGCGGCGTGTACGAAGCCCCCGGCATGACGCTGCTCTACGAAGCCGCCGCCCATATCGAGCAACTCACGCTCGACCGCGATCTAGTGCACCTGCGCAATACGCTCTCGCCAGTCGTGGCCGAGATGGTCTACTACGGCTTCTGGTATGCTGCCAAGCTTCAAGCGCTGATGGCCTTCATACGCGAGTCACATCAAGTGGTGACGGGTGAAGTCAAGCTGCGTTTATATAAAGGCAACGTGACTGTCATGGAACGCAGTAGTCCCAACAGCCTATACGACGAAGGCATCGCCACCATGGAAGCCGGCGGGACCTACAATCAAGATGATGCCGAGGGTTTCATTCGCATCCAAGGCTTGCCGTACCGCGTCCAAGGCCTGACTCGCAAGTTTTTGTAGTTGTAGAGCAGGGGAGTAGTGGAGTATGCGCGCCGTCATCCAGCGTGTTTCGGAAGCTAGCGTAAGTGTCGATGGCGAGCAAATTGCTGCCATCGAACATGGGCTGTTGATCTTGCTGGGAGTCGAACAGGGAGACACGCTTTCCGATGCGAGGTATTTGG
>CAKQNH010000275.1 GCA_934255105.1 uncultured Pirellulaceae bacterium | reverse complement strand
GTTTAATTCGGTCCCTCGCGGAACACAGGCCACATGGGCTGCGGGCAGCGGTTGGCCAGAACGCAGAACTTGCAAGCGCACTTCAGACCCGGCTGCCAGGTTTATTGTGTTTGTGTGCAGTACCAGTTCTAGACCATGGCCGAGCGCGGCAGGTAGTGCAAGCATGGCTTGGCGTTGTTCCGCCCCCGACTCTACGACGAAGTATGTTTTGGCACTCTTAACGGCACGCGTAGTTCCATGTAGCGTATCAAGCGTGTGGATGACTTCGTATAAGCCGCCGGCGTGAGGTTCAAAACGCGCAGTCCAAAAGCCCTCCTTTTCGGCACTCCCCATATCGATGATCGAGGGCTTAAGATCGTGCGGCTGCCCGTCTGGACCCAGCACCTGCAAGCTGCACGGAGCTAGGGTAATCTTGCTAGCTAAGCGGAAATCTCGATGCTGGTTACCATGATTGCCGAGCATGAGATTTACATAGACATATTCCCCCTGGCGTACGCTGAGTGGTCCAGCTTCGACCCAGGTGTCATGGGCGGAGGCAAAGCTGCTTGCCACCAGCATCGAGAGCACTGTTAAAACAGTCTTAAATACCATCGTCGTGTTCCTTAACATAAATTGTGGAATTGAAGTTTTCGAAAGCAACCGCTGAGCTGCGGCCGAGTCTCGCGATAGATTATTTATTCGATGGAAACGACCTCGCCGCCGCCGCGCGTTCCCAGAGCCCGCCAAGCGACTAGGTCGATAGTGCTGCTAATGAGCTGCACGCTCCCGTCGCAACGCGCGACAGTGACACCGCCAGGGTGGTTGCTCCGCGCCGCAAAGACACCCCAGCCGCAGCCGTTGACATCTGAGATCGTGCTGTTAGGCGGCTGGTAGTGCGAGTAGCCGGTGTAGTATTCGCGACCATTGATCCACCCCCCACCGCGTTGACCGGACCAGCCGCGATGCAGGCCACTGCCACGTGTAACGGCGTCCAATTGATTAGGATCGGCTGGCAGGACATAGCCCACGAATCCAGCTTGGCTGGGGGGCATAGTGCGATCGATAAACGAACAGTTAACGTTGTACATCGTCCGTATGCGGTCGGCCGCCGTCAGCGGTTCGGATGGGTTCTGGTTCTGCTGACCGAGTAGCGATTCTGCAAAGGCTAGGGTGTTGCTGAGTCCATCGGAAATCGAACCAAATTTGACATCGGCATTGACCCATAGGATTCCGTCCGTGGGTCGCCGCGTATCGTATAGGGTCCCTACGCCTGTTCCCAGATTCATGTGGTAGTTGGTTCCACTGTGGGTCTGCGTAGGGCCTGCGCCCGACAAGGCTACCACTTCAAAACGTCGCGCTAGGCTCTCGCTGGGGCAACTCAGGACGGGGATGTCGCTGGCCGCAGCCATATCGTGCGGTGCAACCATGACGCCGGGACAACATCCCACGCTGAGCGGTTTGGCAAAGTTGATTAAACTCTGCAAATTTCCCTGTTCAAAATATGGGGTCAATTGTGCAAACACTGAAAAGTTGCCGCTGATGCCGCCCCCCGTGGTGTAGTTTGCAGGTAGGCGACGGTGCGTGCTTTCGTAGTTATGCAGCGACAAGCCAATTTGTTTTAGGTTGTTGCTGCAGGACATCCGGCGGGCCGCTTCTCGAGCCGCTTGAACCGCTGGCAGTAGCAGGCCGACCAGAATGCCGATAATGGCTATGACGACTAGCAGTTCGACAAGTGTGAAGCCGGACATAGGGCGACGCCTATCCGCGCTGCAACGCCGCGCGACTGGCGGTGTGTGTTCGGTTGTAAGTTGCATGGAATGACTCTGTGTTCGTTGAGGATCGCGTTATTAGCAGAGCGCTGCCCCGCACGGGCGTACGGCTGGGCTGTAGCGCACTCGCGATCGGCATCTGGTTTTGCTGTGTGGAGAGCGAAGCCCAAATGCGACTGCAAGTGCACCACAGCCAGTCGAACGGCCAGAGCGCAGGCGAGTCGTGAAGCCACCGTCGGATCGCATGATCATGCCAGCCGAGTAAGCCATGTACGATTCATGCGGCCCCATGGGGCTGGTTTAGAAGGGTCACGCCAAGCCTCCACGCAGAACCGAATAGTGATGGGTTCCCGCGAAGTTCTTGGTGACCGGATGCCGCTCAGCATTTAGGAGGTGGCGTAGCCGGCGTTATCACCAGAGAAGCCGCCGTCTCGCTGCACACCAAATAAGGGTCAGCGATTACTTCCGGCGACGAAATGTCGGTGCTACCAGATTCTACGATCGCCCAAGGGAGCAGCGTAAATACACTACTGGCACCTTGGCATCGCAACGCAACGACCGAGATGACTGTCACCACGTTTGAGTCGGTTGAGGGCTGATTGTCTACCACGTCTGCGCACGCAGCGTCTGCGGGCGAGCCAACTGGGGACGCAGCATCACAGTCGGCACAAACATGCGCACTGCAACTGGCGCAATTTTCCTGGCGTAGCTTGGAGCAGTGCGAGCTGGCACAAGCGGCCGGTGGAGAGTCACCCAGTTCAGGATTGCGCAGCAGTCTGTTCAGCACCGAGCCGCGTTGCGCGGCGCTGTTTTGCGCAGTGATGTTTAGCGCAGCGTTGTTCAATTGAGGGGCGCTCAGATGAGGGACGCTCAGAACTGCGTAGCTGGGAGGAGTGACACCGTGCTCTTCCGCCCATCGCTCGCGCTCAGCGGGGGTGAAGCAGCAGCACGAGGTCCAACACTGTTCTGCCGTAGCACAACCGCAGGCACAATTCATGCATGGAAAAGGTGTGCCGGCGTCATGCCGCACCACCTTGAGTCCTATTGGGAAGGGCGCCGATGCGAACAATACGCAGCCCAGCACAAGCAGCGAGATAACTTTGCGTGCGGTTAAGAATTTTCGAATTGGCGAGCCGAAGAACATGCGTATGCTTCCTAGGAAGCGGGTAGGCGCAGGGGTTGTTTCAATATTGCTCGCTCTCCACGGCTCCAATTCTACACACCTAGCCGTCAACTCTCAAGGCTCGAGAGCTAGAATTGTAGGCTCGTTACGAGCCTACGAGGATATCGTCTAAGGTGGGCAGGGCAGAGGCTCGCTGCGCCTGAGTGATGGGCACAAAGGCCATCGAGGTTTGAATCGAGTAATTGCATACGCAACTGGCACTGGCTTCGGGGATCAGCAGGCGACCTGCGGCGGGAATCATGTTGATCCAGCAACCCGCGCGGTTGGGTGCTAAAGCCGTAAAGGATTTGCCGCCGGGCTGGGACAAGTCCAGTACGGTCGGGTTGCTGGCACGGAAAAACAAATAATTTCCAGTACCAGTCAGCGTACCGCAGCTATGCCCAGGCCGAATCAACGCCCAATCCTCTGCCGCACCTGCAGGTACGACTCGGTTACCACTGCGCAGATCGTACAAATAGGGTTCGGCTATTAGCAACTGACTCCCATCGGGCTTAGTTAGCACTACGGGATGATGGACTTGCTCGCCATGAAACAAACCACTGCGCACGTGTCGATGCTTGGCCTGCCAAATCTCCTTGCCATCGAGCAGCGATAGCACGCGGATGGCGTAATTCGCCTTGTCACCTTCACTTTCAGACGTGGTCAATACGACTTTGTCGCCCGCCAGTTGACCGAAGATCATATTCTGCGCGCTCGGCCAAGCGAGAGCCTGCTCCCACTGAATCGCTCCTGTGTCGGTGTTCAGACAGACCAGCCAAGCGTCCTGCATGATCACCGCCATGGGAATCTGGTCCGTGTCGTGATCGATGCAAGCGGCCGATCGCGATTCAACAAAAATCATCCGCTGTTGTTCTTCGTCGACGGCGATGGAGCCATGCGCCACGACGCCGCGCCCACCATGGGACCATCGCAGCTCGCCTGCGCGATCCAGTTTGCTTATCGCGCGGGACGTTACCAGCGGTCGTTCCGAATTGTAGTCGCTGTTGACAAACGTATATCGTGTGGGAGTATCCTGCGCAGTGCGTGGTGCGGTCGGTTTCATGTGAGAGGCATAGATGGAGTCGCCAAGCTGCGCGACATATCCCCACACCAAACCGTTGTCGGCTTGGGGCGCACTATCTCCGTTGAGCAGCTCGCCGGTGTAGGCATCGATGCGCCACAGCTCCGAACCGGCCGCCACAACGAGAGTCTCGCCGTCTTCAGAGAGCGTGGCGTAGCCTGCATCAAAGGGCGTAACATAGCGCATTGCACCCTCTGGCATCTCACGCTGCCAACGCTCGACACCATTGGCAGGATCGACGCCGATGAGCAGCCCGTCACCTTGCATCACTAACACGGCACCTGCCGAGAGTGGCGCAGGACCACGCAGGTGTCGATCGGGCATACGCGACGGACCGACTCCGCCAAACCACTGCAAGCGAAATGCACTGGCAGCGCCCACATAGGGATCCCGGCTATCGGCTTGATTGGTCGGATTCGCATATTGGTGCCGCCACGCTCCGGCATCCGCTAGGGCAGGTTTGATTTTCAATTCGAGTTGATTGAAACGCGACAAAACCCCAATCTTGTCAACTAACATGGCCATCAGTTCGGCATCACTGAGCTGGCTGGACGCCCCTTCAAGAACGACATTGAAGAGCTCGGGCGAAATTGGAAACGGCGCATGCTGAGCGTGCTGCCAAACCGAAATGCGGTGCCCGTAAGCTCGCTGGTTTTGGAATAGAGTTTGCAAGCGGGCGGCACTCGGTGCATCGCTGACCAAGGATACGATGTTGAGCTCGGATTGGCTCAACAAGCTGCTGGCTATTTCGCCTCGATCATCGCCCACCAGCAAAGCCCATCCGCGCGTGACCGGGAGCTGTTCCAGAACGGAGCGCACGCGCTGGTCTGATTGCGGGGTGGCTGCGGATTGTTGAGCGATTGCAGGTGACTCCACCGGCCAGTCAGAGCCGTCTCCATGGCCGCCGACTTTTGTTCCTGCCCAAGCGTAGACCGCACCGGACTGAGCGGTGGCAACCAACATGTCAGGCATGTCGCCACTGGCCGAGCTGACCGCTAGGTACTTGACCGCATCATCGGCGGCGGGCAGCGTGAGTTCGTCCAGGAGCTTTCCGTCGTTGCCATCGCGAACTTGAATGATCGCCCCCTGAGCAATAAAGAGCAGCGGCTTTGCGGTGGAGCCCGCACCGATCATGGTTCCGCTGAGCGGACAATCCACCGACCATTTCGGCGTCAGCTCGCCAGAGGCCATGGCTGCCGCGTCGACACATAGCAATTGTTTGCCGTTGGCCGACCAGACGCGGCCGACTCCCGCGACCATCAGCCGTCCAGCAAATGTTAACATCTTGGCACTAGTGGCCGAAGGTTTGGCTTGGATGACTGCGTCATTGCCGGGGCCAGAGAAAAACGCCTCCTGGGTCAACATGCAGAAGCTTCCGCCGGGACTAGGCAGATCGACTACAAACTCTCCCGTATCGCGGCGGATGGCAAACGGCTTGGCTCGACCGGTGGGGATATAGATCATATTGTCGTCGGTAGCCAACAAGTAACCCTGCGGCGACTTGTCTGTTTTTCGTCGCCAGTGGACCTCTCCCGTGCCACGATCGAGAGCGACCAAATACACGCCTTGGTTTGGGAACAAGCCAGCAGAGGCGTACACGAACTGCGAATCGGCTAGGACCGAGGTTCGAATGGGGTGCGTGCTGATCAGTCGATTATTGCCGATAATAGCAGGCATATCGGGCCCCAAGCGCACTGACCAAATCTCCGAGCCATCTGATAAATTCACCGCCCGCACTTTTCCATCGTCCGATCCCAAATAGGCGATGCCATCCACGATGGAGGGAGCGTAGCGGATCGGTGCCTGCGTTACACATTGCCACTGAATCTCCCCAGTTGTGGGCGACAGCGCAATCAAGCGATCGTTGGCCGACGAGGTCACGATAACGTGGTGCGCGCCAAGTGCATCGCTGGCAATCAAGGGTACGTCGCCAGCGTCATCAACCATGCGAGGTTCGAGATGGGAGAGTTTCTGCCATAAGCTGGCCTTGGCTGGCGGGGGCCAAGCGGGCGTAGGGGAACTAAGCACGGGCTGTTGCCATAGCGGTTGCCAGGCCGCAGCGGAGATCTCTTGTTCGCCAAAGTTGGTACGCTGCGGATCGGCGCGATGAGCGGGCCAATCTGCATGCGAGAGTTGTGTTAGGAGGCACCCCGCAACCAGCCAAGCGAGAAATGGAATTATGGCATGCGAATATCGGCTGGATTTTTGTTTCATGATGGGCGCAGGCTAGAAACGACGGGGGTGGGAACTATAGCAATGCACAACTAGGGTGGTTGTTAGTGTAACAGCTTGCGGGGAAGGCATCCATCTTCAGCGGCAGTGCGACTTCCGCTACATAGATCTTATCTGTGCTCTGTACTTAGCGGGCATCAGCGATTATGATTTGCCGAACAGTCGCGTACTCCGCGACTTTACCGTATGCGTTTCGCTTGTAAAAAGCTTCAAAGCTCGCTTTGAAGACTTGTGGAGGGTAAGCGAATGGCTAGCGGCTTCATTGGAAATGAAG